>CAYMKE010000024.1:0-20210 GCA_964390955.1 uncultured Bacteroidales bacterium
CAGGGCCGTCTTGTTTGAACCAATCTGAACTAAGAAATCATTATATAAAGAACTTTACATACTCCCCTAACACAATCCACGCATTTTTATTCACTTCATCCTTTTTTGGCAGGGGACATTTTACCATTTCATTTTAGGTTACAATATTATTTAAAAAAAATAATAAAAACAAAAAAAAAAATTATTTTTAACTTTTATTAATCTGTTAACTCTAAAAAATTATGCGTATGAATAAGCTTATTGCCTCCGTATTTACCATTGTTACATTCTTTTATGCAAATAACCATGCTTTTGGAGATGTTCAAAAAGGGTGGGAGAAATTTTTTAAAAACCAATACAAAGAAGCCGGGAAAGAATTTAAGAGCGTTGGCTCCTCTGATCCGGAAGCCTATTTAGGACTTGCTTTTATAAACTGGCAGGAGTATAAATATGAAGATGCTTTTGAGAACATTGTTTCCTATTATGAGGAAGCACAAGCTCCTTTGCCATATCTTTATTCGCTTTGGCTTACCCCCTGCATTATGGAGAATTATGATAAAAAAAGTGATGACCAGGTGGATTTCATTGAAGACCTTTTGGAAGATCAGGGATTGGATGCTGCCTTTAAAGCCATGTCTTATTTTATACTTGGCAATCATTATCATGAAGTTGGTGATTTTAAAGATGCCAGGGAATATTATAATCAAATAAATGCCATTGAGCCATGGCAAATTACGGGCCGTTTTGAAAATATTTCCCGTTCCGGATATAATAAAAACTATGATCCTGTAACACACCCCAAATCTGATGCGGTTTTTATTAATAAAAACGGAGCGCCTGTAAAATGGTTCGAAATCCCTGAATTTCCACTGGAAACATGGATTTATATGAATTATTATGATTATATTAATAATGCTATTTATTTTTTGCAAACTTTTGTGAACTCTCCCAAGACCCAGGAACTTCAATTAAGAGTAGGGGTGTCCGGGTCTGTTAAAGCCTGGGTAAATGACAAACTCATGTTTGAGGAGCCGGAAGAACGGAATAACGGGCATGACAGCTATGTTTTTACTGTGAAATTAAATAAAGGATACAACAGGATACTTTTTCAGATTGGCGCAAGTGAAATAGACCGTTTAAATATTTCAGCCAGACTCACTGATAAACAGGGGAAATCTGTAGAAGGACTTACGTTTGAACCCACATACCATCCGTATGTAAAAGAAAAGGAATTTGAATCAGAGGTGATACCAAATCAATATGTACAGTATTTTGAAGAAAAAATTAATGCTGATAAAGATAAGTTGCTTAATTATATCCTTTTGTCAAAGATATACAGCCGGATGGATATGGTTGAAAAAGCACTTGAATTACTGTTAAAAGCAAAAGAACGTGCACCTGACAGTTATTTTGTCAGAACCCGTTTGCTCGAAATATATTTTCAACGTGAAAATCGAACAAAAACAGCTGAAACAATTGAATGGTTGAGAAACCATGATGCTGAAAACGTCTATTCGCTGCAATACATGTTTAATGAAGCAATGCGGAACGAAGATTATGAGAAAGCAGAATCATACATTAATAAAATGGATTCTATTTATGGAAAGAATGAAATTTACTATAAATCATATATTGAATATACAGGCGAACGTGATGAAACCAAAAAATTAATAGAAGCCATCAATGATGCATATGATAAATACCCGGACAATGAAACATTTGTTTATTTTAAATATTTATTACATAAAGAAGTATATAAAAGCCTGACAGGGGCAGCTTCATTACTCAAGAGTTATTCCAAAAAGAATTACTCGGGTGACCTGCAAAAAATACTTGCCTCCACTTATTTTGAACAGGGGAACAAAAAAAAAGGATTTAAAATTCTTGAAGAATTAGCTGAAAATCAGCCGGCTGCAGTCGGTTTTTGGAAAGCAATTTCGAATCAGTATTACCAACTTCAGGATTATGAGAAAGCAGCAGAATACATGGAAAAATGCAATAAAATGGCTCCTTATTATGCCCCCTATAAAACCGATTTGGGAAATATTTATGAACAACAATTGAAGAAAGATAAAGCCATTGAAAAGTATAAAGAATGTATTGAATATGCCCCGACATTTTATGCCAACAGAAAAAAATTGCAGGAAATGGAAGGGAGAAAATATATATTTGAATATTTTGAAGAAGAAGATGTATATGAACTTTATGAGAATGCTCCCGGGGCAGATGAATATCCTGAAGATAACAGTGTGATCTTGTTACGCAATGTGCAATTAGCAGTTTATCCGGAAGGTGGTTCTGAAGAAAAAAACATCATTGTCATTAAGGTGTTTGATAATGCAGGGGTAGACAACTGGAAAGAATATTATATTTCACACAACCACAATAATCAAGAACTCATAATAGAAAAAGCAGAAGTATTAAAAGCAAACGGCAATAAAATACCTGCTGAAGTCAATGGCGCGCATATTGTTTTTACCAACCTGGCAGAAGGTGATGCAATCCATCTGAATTATAAGAAGAAAAATTATTACGGAAGTAAATTATCAAAACATTTTTGGGATAAGCATTATATGCAGCTTTTTTATCCCGTCTTAAAAGACCGGTATAGCCTGATTGTCCCAAAAGACAAAAAATTCAGTTACAAAATGATGAATAATGATACGTTGCAACCGGAAATAAAAGAATTAGAACATAATAATCTTCGGTATACCTGGGAACTGAAAAATATCGAAAGTGTAAAATCTGAAAGTTATACGCCAGCGCTTACCGAATATGGTGACGTTCTTTTTATCTCTTCATTGCCTGACTGGAATTTCGTTGCATCCTGGTATAATGACCTTACAGAAGGAAAAGTGAAAATGGAATTTGAAGCCGGGCAATTGCTTAAAGAATTGTTCCCTGAAGGCATAGAACTGTCTGATAAAGAAAAAGTAATAAAAATATACAATCACATTGTCAATAATATACGCTATAGCTCCATCTCTTTCAGGCAAAGTTCTTATGTGCCACAGGATCCTACGAAAACGCTGAATACACGGCTTGGAGATTGCAAAGATTTATCATTGCTGTTTGTAACACTCTGCCGCGAAATCGGATTGGAAGCCAGACTTGTTTTAAATAATACAAGAAATAATGGGAAAAATGACCTGCCGCTTCCATCCATTAGTTTTAACCATTGTATAGCTAAGGTAACAATAGACGGAGAGGATTATTTTGTTGAACTGACATCAGACAAACTTCCATTTGGTGCATTAACAGGCAGCCTTTTTGAATCATTTATCCTGGTCATTAATGAAGACAACGATGCACCCCGGTATTTGAATCCCGAAACCCGGAAATTTAATACGATCAACAGGGATATTACCGTGCATTTTGAAAATGGCCAAATGGTTGTGAAGCGCGAAAGCTATAAAACCGGGAAATATGCCGAAAGCATCCGGGGCAGCTATAGAAATTTAGGTGAAAAGAGACAGAAAAAAGAAATGACGGAAGCCATCAGTGATGATTTTGAAAATTATCTTACCATTGAGCATCTTGAATTCAGAAATCTGGATACCATTACAGATACTGTGTTCTATGATTATTCTTTTAAATTAAACAATCCTTTTAATAAAGTGGGCACCTTATATTTATTTAAACTACCCTGGGCCAATGAATTTGAACAATTGGATTTTCTTTCCAATGCAGAACGTAAATACCCTATATCAATCTGGAAATTTGATGAGATTAACCGTACCACGGAAAATATGGTGGTTACTATTCCAGCAGACAAAAAACTATTTGAAATGCCCGAATCCCAAACAATAGACTCCAAGTATGCAACATATACTATTGAGTTTAACAAAAAAGGGAATAAATTGTTCGTTGAGAAAAAAATTAAATACAAAACAGGGTACATACCCGTTGATGAATATGAAGCGTTCAGGTCATTTTACCAAAAAGTTTTAGAATCTGATAAACGACAAATTGCATTTAAAGAATTATAAATAAAAACACATAATGTCATCGTATGTATGTAGTAGAGACGCACGGCCGTGCGTCTCTACATACATACGATGCATAATTGAACATTATATACATAAATTAAAAATAGAGGAAAGGATTTCTATATAATTATTAAAAATTAATTAATTTAGGCATTTATTTAAACCTATTCTTATACTATTCGTATAATTTTTAAATACGAAACAAGATTACTATGCCTGAATTTTTTAAAAAAATATTTTATCTTTTTATCTTATTTTTCATTAATTGTATCTTTATACATGCCCAGTATACATTTCAAAAGATTATTGGAGGGGCTGAAGATGAAATCGGTACAGCGATCATTGAATTGGATACAGCATATGTTATAGGAGGATATACTTTTAAAACCGGACGAATAAACGATATTGTTCTTTCCATGATATTAAAAGATAACGTTGCATTGCCAAATAAAACTGTTGCCTTTTATGGTTTTAATACAGGTACTTTTTCTTCTGCAATGGATGATCATTTATGGGATATGCATTTGTCTTCATCAACAGGGAAAGCAATTCTATTGGGCGATGTATCAAGTACTGCAACCTTAGTAAACCAGGATATAGGGATAAGTAAAATGGATATTGATTACGGCAATTTTTCGGTTGACTGGAGCAACAGGTATGGTGAAGATGGGTCTGGCACTGCTATAAATGAAACAGGACGCTCTGTTGTACAAACGTCCATTAATGAAATTGTCATTACAGGAATACGAAAGGATGTAGGAACATCAGACACAACCGGGTTCATCAAATTGATTAATCCGGACGGAAGCATAAACGATTCAAGAAATTTTGATATATCCGGAGGTTCAGCCGGATTATGTGTTATCGAAGACAATGCAGGAGATTTTGTGGCGACGGGATATGGACATTTCGGCAATAATTCGAATAAACGCGAACTGATTGTCATGAAATTTAAGCCTGACCTGGATTATATTAATGGCATTTATTATAGTAAAGCAGGCCTTGACATGGGAACCCGTATTATCAACACTGCTGATGGCGGATATTTAGTGGTTGGAACAACGACTGTGAGTACAAGGGGAAGAGATATATTAGTCCTGAAATTAACTTCCGGCCTTGTTGAAGAATGGGCTGGCATTTATGGAGGCGCTGATAAAGATTATGCCACAGATGTAGTGCAGGCGTGTGACTCAGGGTATGTGATTTGTGGTGTAACTTCTGACTCTGGAAATGTTTCGGAAGTTAAAGGCAATTCCGATGGGTTTTTAATGAAAATTAACAACAATGGCAACATCCAGTGGTCCAGGGTGTATGGATATGACGGAAGCGATGGATTCAGAGCCATGAAAAAGACAAGTGACGGCGGGTATATCATGACCGGTTATGCAGAGAATGCCGGCAGCGGATTTGGAAAAAAAGATATTTATGTTGTTAAAACCAATGCAAACGGACTGATGAGTGATGCTTGCCCGGCCATTGACACCATTTCATTCGTATCCAGTATTTCCAACACCCCTCCTGTGAACAACCTGGCTGATAATTCAAACAGTGGAAATTATCCCCTTACTGCTTCCACCATGATGCCGGATACCCTTTTAGGATTTACCAATAACATTGAATGCACAGATACCATAGGTGTTTTGAATATCAATGCAGGAAAAAATGATACGATATGTAAAGGCAACAGTTTTATATTGAACGAAGGCGAACAAACAGTCAGTGGCGGACACCCGCCTTATAAAATCAATTGGAGTCCGGGCGCTTTATTAGATGATTCAACCATTGCCCATCCTTCTGCCACGCTTGATACTACTACACTTTTTATTTTAGAAGTAAGAGACGGCAATTGCCAGGTTGCATACGATTCTGTCCGTTATTTTGTGGGAACAGCTTCTGCTGACTGGAGCGGGCTCGATACAACTTATTGTTCTGCTGATATGCTGGATATTTTAACCCCTGTAGATACCGGCGGGATATTCATTGGCCCGGGGGTACATTACAATGGCAGCTTTTGGTATTTCCGGCCCGGCGACCCGGAACCCGGGATGTTACACCGTATAGGATATATTGATAAATTCAATTGTGATACGATTTGGAAAGAAACTTTTATCAAGGAAGCGCCTTGTGTATCGGATGTTGTTACAGACAGTACCTCAGGTACAATTATTAATCCACAAGGTATTAATACTGATTGCAATGGACAAATTTTTGTTACAAATGAAAAACATATCTCAAAAATAGATTCATTTGGAAATTCTATGATCTACGTTGGAGATACGGCTTCAATAGGATATAAGGATGGGCATATAGATTCTGCTCTTTTAGATCACCCAATAGGCATCACCATTGCAGAAGACGGCACAATATATTTCTGTGATAATTATAACCATGCTGTTCGAATGATTCGAAATGATACTCTCACAACGATTGTTGGAAAAGGCCCACCTACTGCCGAAAAAGGCACAATAGATGATACTATAGGTAAGGATGCACGAATTAGTACACCATTTGGTATTGCTTTAGACCCTTCTGGAGATTATTTGTATATTACAGAATCTGACAATACCAATCCTAACAGGTTATTACGTGTAGACCTTACATCAGGTGATTATTATGTTAAGAAATTAGCTGGAGGAGGTGCATTAGATGTTACTCAATCCAGAAAAGGTGATGAGGCAGAATTATATAAAATGAGGCATCTTATTGCTTATAATAATAGTGTATTTATAAATTCAACTGAAAAGGATGTTGTTTATAGATACAACCTACTGACAGATTCAATACATCTCTTTGCCGGCACTTATGATGATGCAGGATTAAATCCAACCCCTGTGCCAAAAGAATCAGCAAATTTTATAAATCCTACCGGTATAAATGTTAATTGTTCAGGAGAAATATATATTACAGAACCTTCTGTTGATCTTATTCGATTAATTGATGACGGTATAGTTTCTGTATATTCTGATGATAGTCGCTTATCAGAACCAAGTGATATCTCTGTTTTTGTAAAAGGTTACCTTGATATTGCTAATACAGGTGATAATAATATTCTTCGTCTAACCATCAATGACTGGAGAGTAGGCCCTTGGATTGGCCTTGACACATCAGATTACACCTATTGCCTTGGTGAAGCACCGGATACACTGGATCCAATTTATCCCTGTGGAACATATACAGGTCACGGTATCCGTTATGATACAGCAATTGATAAATATATTTTTAATCCACCTGATACAGTAGGAGTCTATACTTTAACATATACATATCAGGTAAGCTATTGCACAGAAGAGATATCTCAGGATTTTCGCGTGGTAGCAAATCCAACCCTGGATATTCCACCTGCAGCCATTTGTTCAGGAGATTCGGCAATCCTTGACGCGCTGCCTCAATTTATCGATTACCAATGGAACACAGGAGAAACAAGCCAGGCTATCCAGGTGGGGGATACCGGATATTATCATGTGACTGTCCATGATAGCAATCATTGCTCTGTATCGGATACAACACATGTAACAGAACGCGTGTCACCCACTGCCGATGCAGGGACTTCGCAAACTGTTTGTGAAGGAGATTCGGTGCAGATTGGAGGCTCCCCTGCTGGTACCGGCGGAACACCCCCATTACGATTTTCCTGGAATCCTTCAATGTTATTGGATGATTCTACACTGGCAAATCCTTATGCCACCCCTCTTGCACCTTCTACATTATATATCTTAACCGTGTCAGACTCGTTTAATTGCCAGGATATTGACAGTGTTACCATTAATGCGAATCCTATACCTGTTGCTGATGCAGGCCCCAATGACACCATTTGTGAAGGACAATCAACAACACTTGATGCAACCGGGAGTACCGGGACAGGTTCACTCACGTATAGCTGGAATAATGGATTAGGACTGGGCAGTGTTAAAAATGTTTCACCAAATTCTACTACATCTTATATCCTCACCGTTACAGATGGTATCGGATGCAGCGACATAGATACAGTAACTGTTGTTGTGAATCCATCTATTACTGCTGATGCAGGAATGGATGCTGCCATTTGCGAACAGGATACCATTCAACTGGGTGGTTCTCCACCTGCAACAGGGGGAACCGGGGCTTATTCTTTTGCATGGACCCCAATAGCAAGCCTTGATAATTCATCGGCTCCGCTTCCCAATGCATTCCCTGCATCTACCACCACCTATCAATTAATCGCTTCCGATGTTGTTGGGTGTGCAGATACGTCTACAGTAACAATTAGTGTGTCAAACCTTATCGTGGATGCAGGTGTGCCTGACACTCTTTGTATGGGTGATACGGCACAGCTCAATGGCATGGCTTCCAACGGCATAACACCGTATGAATATGCATGGGCACCGGCCGGTATTGTCAGCGATACTGCCATAGCCACACCATTCGCTTATCCGGTGTCAGATACCACGTTGTATCTGAATGTGACAGACAATATAGGATGTACAGCATTGGATTCGGTCAACTTATTCGTCAATCCAATACCAATAGCTGTTGCAGGCCCGGATACAAGCATTTGCGGAGGAGAAAGTGTTACTTTAACAGCCGGTGGCGGTATCAATTATACATGGTCTCCAACGTCCGGATTAAGTGATACAAATATCGCAAACCCTGTTGCTACGCCTTCCGACACAACTACATATACAGTTACTGTAAGAGACAATGCTGGATGTAGCGATGATGCCGCTGTAACCATAAATGTGAATAATGTTTCTGTTTCCATAACACCTTCTCCGGATACAATGATATGCGAGGGAGACAGCATCCGGATGACAGCCCGGGGCGGTATTAGTTATGCATGGTCACCTGCCGGTGGTTTAAGCAATGACACAATTGCCGATCCATTTGCAAAACCATCGGTGAGTACAACATATACTGTAAGTGTAACTGATGATATCAATTGTACGGGATCAGATACAGTTAGAATTATTGTAAGCCGGAATTTAACCGCTGACGCAGGGGCGGGAGATACAATATGTGAGGGTTTAGCGCTTACCATCGGCGGGAGTCCGGCAGCTACAGGAGGAATATCTCCATATACCTATCTGTGGAGCCCACCGGGTACACTCGATGACCCACAATCAGAAAATCCGGAAGCTTCTCCGTCAGGACTTACGCATTATGTTTTAACGGTTACCGATCTGGCAGGATGTGAAGATTATGACACCGTTTCGGTTGGTATTTATTCATTGCCCACAGCCGATGCCGGCCCGAATGACAGCATTTGTTATTTTGATTCGGTTCAGATAGGTGGTTCTCCAACTGCCAGTGGAACAATCGCTCCATATACATATGAATGGGCACCATTAAATGGATTGATCAATAAAGACTCTGCCAATCCGGTCGCCAAGCCGGTTAACTTCACTGATTCGGCCATAAATATACGTTATACTGTAACAGTAACAGATGGCCATGGATGCCGGCAAACCGACGATATGAGGTTAACTGCTTTGCCAAAACAGCGGGTGATGTTCAAATATGATTCTGTTTGCAGGGGAGAAAGTATTCAACTAAGTGCTATTGGGGGAACACAATATGCATGGACACCCACGTCCGGTCTCAATGATCCAAATATCAATAACCCCGTGGCCACCCCGGATACACTTACACATTATATTGTTACCATTAACAGCCCTTATTGTGGGGCTCAAACAGATACCACAACCATAAAAGTGAATCCATTGCCCGTAGTGATAGCAGGGCCTGATACATCAGTATTCTGGGGAGAAGAAGTTCAGCTTTTTGCTACAGGTGGTATCTTATATGAATGGAGTCCAAAAGATGACATCATCACCTCAGATACCATTGCCAATCCAACCATCAAACCTCTTGACACTACTCTTTATATAGTTACTGTTACCAATATTTATGGTTGCACAGCACAGGGAAATGTAGAGATCAGCACCAAAAAAGGACTGGATATATATGTACCGTCTGCTTTCGCTCCTAATGGGAATGTTATAGAAAACAGGGAACTATGTGTAAAAGAAGTAGGCATTGCAGAAATAGACCTTAAAATATATAACCGGTGGGGACAGTTGGTTTTTCATTCTACAGAAAAAGACAATTGTTGGGACGGAACATATAAAGGTGAAAAACAACAGATGCAAACCTTTGGTTATGTATTAAGAGTAGTGGATTATGAGGGTGTTCAGTACTCGAGAAAAGGAACAATTACCATTATCAAGTAAAAAAAACAGTATATGAAGAAAAAAATACCATTCCTGATCTTTGCGAAATACAACTCTAAAAAATCATTAATATGTATATTCATATTGATTTTTAGTATGATCCGGATGGTTGGACAAGATTTTTATTTTTCGCAATTCTATGCTTCGCCCCTGAATCTTAATCCTGCACTGTCCGGTGTTTCTGCGGGAGATATCAGGGTCGCATTGAACTATCGCGACCAGAGTCAGAATTTAATCCCTTACAAAACATATGGCGGTTCATTTGATATGAAATTGTTCAGGGGCAAATTAGACAAAGATATTGCTTCATTGGGGGTGGTTGCCATAAAGGATGAACTGGCCAATAATGCAGTGAGCTCACTTTATATGATGGCATCCGGGGCTTATCATATAGCGCTCAATAACAGGCAAACCCATTATTTGTCATTTGGATTTCAGGGGGGGATATTGCAACATCAATTAAATATGAATGAATTTTCATTTTCTAACCAATGGACTATATCTACATTTTATGACCCCTCTATTTCTCATGGTTTAGATGTAACAACAGAGCAAACACTTATATATGATTTAAATGCCGGGCTGTTCTGGTATCATTTTATCAAGAGTAATTCAACGGTTTTTTTGGGTGCAGCAGTATTTCATGTATTGGAACCGGAGATGTCTTTTTTAAGTACTCAGGATAATATGGCCAGGAGATATCTTGTTCATGGAGGGAGAAGGATCCCTTTGTCCGAAGTCATCAGCTTAATACCCAACGTGATGTTCATGCAGCAAAGTGGAGCCAGAATGGTAGCCGGCGGGTCATCTATGGAATATGCTTTCCCGGATAGTCATTTTGCCCTGGGTTTTGGATTATGGTACCGTTATTACAATAATTCCATTATCACCAACCTGGATTTTCAATTTAAAAATTTTAAATTTGGTGTAAGCTATGATGTGTATTCAAGCATTCAATCTTTAAGTGAAACCGGCGGAGGCATCGAATTTTCCATTATTTATTCCCCTGTTATGAAAAATATTATACAATTAGAAGGAAATCCGGGAACAAGTTTTTAATTTTATGCAAAATATATCAATGCATGAATTTTAGTAAGAAATTTTTTATTATTTGGATACTTTTTTATAGTTCCTTTATATATACATATAATCAAGATGTAATAAGGCACCGTACATCATTAGATTATTATGAGATTGCGGAAAATCTTTTTCAGAAAAAGAAGTTTTTTGAAGCCATCCGTTATTATAAAAAGGCACTTAATGAAAAGGGCTCATACCGTAAAAATTATGAACTGATGTACCACCTGGCAGAATCGTACAGGCAAAGCCGTTTATATGAGAAAGCTGAAAAGTATTATGATGAAGTTGTTGAACAGGCATTGAATAAATTTCCCTTGTCTCTTTACCGGCTCGCTGAAATGCAAATGAGGCTTGAAAAATATGATGAAGCCCGGGTCAATTTCGACAAATTTCTTAGCCGGAGGGCCCGGGTTGATCGTGAATACAAAGAAAAAGCCCGCGATAATGTAAAAAATTGCCAAAAAGCAATAAAAATAATACAAGAACCTGTAACTGATCAGGTGATTGCTTTAGGGAAGAAAGTTAATAAACCCCTCTCAACTTATGCACCCTTCGTTAGAAATGACACCATCTGGTTTATCGGAACAGTTCCTATTACCAGGAAGGTTAAAAAAGTAAATTTTGAAAATGTAAAAGCAAAATATGACACCTTTTATGTTAACAGGTTATTTATTTCCCGCTATAAACCGGACGAAGGCATTTGGAGCGAACGAACTCCCGTGGAGATGAAGCTGCCTGATCATTTCATCCATATGGTTTCTCCTGCTTTTGATCCGGACGGCAATGCCTTGTATTTTTCACTTTGCTCCAATGAAAACGAGGAAGAAGCTTGTCATATATATAAAAGTAATTTCTCACGGGGAACGTTTAGTAACCCTCAAAAATTAGATGACCCTGTAAACCAGGAAGGAAAATCTTCAAAGCATCCATTTATTGCATATTTGGGAAGCGGCAAGGTCATGTTTTTTGCCTCAGATCGCCAATCCAATACAGATGATTATAATATTTATTACACGATCATAAAAGAAGACGGTACATTTGGAAAAGCAGTAAACCTGGGCGATGATATAAATACCCGATACGATGAATATGCCCCTTTTTATGATAATACGAACGGTTTTCTTTATTTCAGTTCTCAAGGACACACGACCCTGGGAGGTTTTGATATATTCAGAGCAAAAGGAGGCCCTTATTCGGGTTGGGGACAGGTTAAAAACATTGGCTATCCTGCTAATACCGGGGCAGATGATTATTATTACATTCATTACATGAAGAATAAAAAGGCCTATCGTGCATTTATCTCTTCAAACCGGAAGAACATGCAAACATTAGATAAATCAACATGTTGTGATAAAATTTATCAATTCGATTATTCAATAAAGAAAAAAAAGAAACGGTTTACGCTAAAATATAAGATATATGATCAGGATAAGGCGCCACTCAATTCTTCAATTATTGAACTATATCAAAAACAAAACAATGAAAACGTAATGATAAAAAATACCGGAAAAAGCCATATGTTTTCGGCTAAGTTATGTTATGATACAATGTATTATGCCTTAATATATAAAGAAGATTATGATACTGTAGAACACCAGATCATTCCACCTGAAAACGATACAATTATTTCAAAAAACATATACTTGAATAAAATTGAAAAAGCGGTTGATGTTACTGCTGAAAAAGTAGAAGAAGAACCTGAAGATGATGTTACAGACAAAGCAGACAAAACAGACAAAACAGAGGAACAGAAACCACTATCACCTCAGGAAAAAAAAGATTTAGAGTTATCAACCATTCATTACCCGTTCAATGTTGTTAAAATAACGCCTAAGGCCCGTTATCAATTGGATAAGCTGGCAACCCAACTTAAAACATCTTATAAAGATGTCAATATTGTCATTGCATCGCATACGGATAATATAGATACCAGGGAGTATAATATGAAATTGTCCAAACGACGAACTTTGACTGTAATGAATTATCTAATGAGCAAAGGAATAGAATCTTCGAGGCTGATCGGTCAATGGTATGGAGAAGAACAGCCCATTGCACCTAATCAGCTTGAAGATGGGCGGGATAATCCGCAGGGCAGGTGGTTGAACAGAAGAACCGTTTTTTCCCCTGTTGAAAAAGGAGCAAGTGTTAAGCAGGGACAGATGGCGGCCATTGATAAAGATTCATATCAACCCAAAGGTGTGGAAAATATGGGTGCTGAGTTAGATGAAATGACATTTAATACAATAGTAAAAAAATATGGAGAAGAGAAAAAAGACGGCCTGGTGTTTAAAATTCAAATCGGCGCCTACAGAAATCCGAAGAAATATATGAAATATAAGATGAAAATGTATGCTGAGCTACAGGAAAAAATTTCATACCTGATTCAGCGTGAAGTAGAAGGGGGCTTGTCAAAATTTCTTGCCGGGAAAGCATATTCATTGAATAAAGCTGTAGAGTTGAGAGATGAAATACGAGACGCAGGGGTTAAAAATGCATTTATTGTGGCCTATTACAATAGAGAACGGATCAACATTGTGGATGTAATTGAAATACTTCGGGAAAAAGAACAGGATGTTGTTGAAGAAACGCCGGAGATTATGCAGGATACAGTACCGGTTGAATGATAGTGTTTAAAAAGAATTATGGGAAAAATAACAGGAGTAAATTTGAAAGGAAAATTAATGAAAGTGTTCATATGTTTTTAAAATATGGTACTATTGCAATTTTTGTGGAAAAAGGATTATTAGAATATAGAATTCAGAAGACAGGATTCAGTACTTTAGCCGTGAAATGCGGCATATCCAATCATCTAACGGAAGACATTGAGTTAGATAAAAGAGGTGATAATTTTCAGATTACCAAGTATTATATAACACCAATCAAATAATAAATAAATGGCAGGGTAAAGAGGCTGAGAATTGTAGTCACAAACACATGTTCAACCGCTTTCACGTCATCTGCACCGTAGTTTTTGGCCAGGATCACAATCAGGGTCATGCATGGCATGGCTGTTTCTATAATGACAATGGTTTGTGCTATTTCATCAAACGCAATATTAAACATACCGGTAACCCATTTAATTAAGAGAATTAAGATAATGGGAACAATAATCAATTTATTCAGGCTTAATATAAAGGTGTCATACCGTTTAAAAATTCCTTTAATGGGTGTTGTTGCCAATACACTTCCTATGTAGAGCATAGATAAATAAATAGTGGTTTTTCCTATGCCTTTAAGTGCATTATACGCCAGCTCCGGGACTTTTACCTGGAACAGCATGAATATCAATCCAATAAAAAAGGCGATGGTATTTGGATTGAAAAGGTTCTTCATCTGGTGTTTAAGGTCTTTTTTCGATCCGTCTTTTTGTAATATTGTAATACCAATGGTCCACATTATATAAGTGGAAACAAGATAATAAAGAGCGGCATAAAGCAGAGCTTCGGTCTTTGGGAACATGGCATCAATCAATGGAAAGCCTAAAAAGACAATATTCCCGAACATGGTATGCACGAGATGGATAGATTTTACCTTTGGTTTGATTTTCAGCCATTTTAATGTTATTTTTCCCACACCCCACATGATGAAAATAGCAATGTTAGAAAAGATCAATACCCACAACCCGTTTTTTAATAATTTACCGGAAATCTCCATATTCATAAATGTTGTGATGATCAGGAGAGGAAGTGTTATGTTAAAAACAAGCCGGGCAATTGATTCCTTTACTGTTGCATTGATAACCCGGGTCCATGCTCCAATGGCGCCTGTCATAATCAGGATGCCCAGGACAATGATTTGTTCAATGATGATTTGTGTTTTCAAATGACTGATTTTTTATTATTAGAAGACGATATAAACAATCACTGGTTAAGCAAATTCATGTTCTTTCTTTAAAATAATCCGGATTGTAGTTCCTTTGCCTCCGTGATCGGATTGTAAAACAAAAATCCTGCCATCATGATAATCTTCAATGATACGTTTAGACAACGACAACCCCAGTCCCCAACCGCTTTTTTTGGTTGTAAATCCGGGTTTAAATACGGTTTTCAGTTTTGATTTGGGAATCCCTTTTCCGCTATCACTTATATCAATATATATTTTAGATTTGTTTTCTTTTATATCAATTTTAATGGTCCCTTCCCCTTCAATGGCATCATAGGCATTTTTGCATACATTTTCAATAACCCATTCAAAGAGTGCTCTGTCGAGAGGTATGAACAATTCTTTTGAAGGCAGGTTCAGTTGCAGGTCTACTTTCTCTGAAAAACGTTTGTCCATGTATTGTTTCGAACTGTCCAATAGTTTATTAAGGCTGTTCTTTTTCATCACCGGTTTAGACCCGATTCTTGAAAACCTGGCAGCAATTTTTTCCAGGCGTAAGGTATCCTGTTCCAATTCATCTACAATTTTGTTATCTACATTTTTTAGCTTTAACATTTCTACCCATGCCATAAGTGAAGAAGTGGGGGTGCCTAATTGATGCGCTGTTTCTTTCGAGAGCCCCACCCACACTTTGTTTTGTTCTGCTTTGCGCGAAACGCTGAAAGCATAGTATGCAATAACAATGAATAATAAAATAACTCCCAGTTGAATATATGGGTAGTATAATAATTTTGTCAGAATGATGGAGTCTTTATAATAGATATAATGTTTTTTATTTTCATTTAGCTTTATTTCTATTGGTTCGTTTACAGTTTTCATTTTTTCAAGTGTTTTCTCGAGGTAGCCGGGGTGCTGAATTTTTGACGTGTCAAGGTTGCGGTGAGAAATGATATTCCCTTCATCATTGACAAGAATAACAGGAACCGTTTCATTGTTTTGAATAATTTTAACAAGGAAATTGATGTTTACCCCTTCAATCCCTTGTTGGCCTAACTGTCTGGTCGCTTCTGCCCATATTTCTACTTTTTTGCGCTCTTCTTTCGATAAGCGATTGACCAGGTGATTGGTGTATAATAACGAACCAATGCCGATAAAAATAGCGAATAATAGTAAAAATAATTTCCAAACCTGTTTTTTTGAATAAATGTTCATTTGTTTATGTTAAGTGTTTGGTTTAAGTTATTTGAATTTAGAAGTTGAAATTCTGCACGTTTAACGCGTTTCCCACTCAATATTAAACTGCTTTTTTTCTTTTTTCTTATTTTGGGTTTCTTTTTTTTCAGGTTCTTTTTTTTCTTTTGTAGTGTTGTCTTTTTGTGTATCTTTTTTGTCGTTTTCATCCCATTCTATCACAAAATCTTTTGAGTCACGTTCGTTTTCATTTTTTTCTTTCAATGCCGAATCTTTTTTATACCATCCAAATTCTTTATGCAGCACAGATTTGAGCTCGTTCTTTTCTTCCTTAAAGCGTTGCTTTATTACTTCTTTAACTTTTTTACGGTCATATTTTACGCTTGTCCCGTCTTTATCTCCTTCAATCGTAAGATATAAACTTGTATTGCCTACGCCATCGTCTTCAATCACTCCAAATTCCTGGTTTTCTTTTTTGGCTTTTCTGGCCTTTTTCGATAAAATTTCTGAGAGCAATACTTTAACATGATATGTATAAAGATTATCAAAATGATGAATACCGGAACCTGAAATATTGAATGCTGATGAATGGATATCCATTTCAGGGATGATCAGTTTATTATTACGAATGAAAAGGGTGTTTTTTAGTGTTTTAAACCGGATGTCTTCCAACTCGCTTACCTTAATAAATTTGCTTAGTTCATACATCGGTTCAAATTTTATTAATGCACCGTTTTCTATTGTTATTGAGGCTTTCGACACGATTGATTCGTTTAATACTTTAAATTGGGGTGTGAAATGAAGCCCCAAATCAATGTTGCCGCTTACTTTTCCTTCAATATTTTCAGCCTGAAGCGTTTTTTGCCCGAAATTGTCAAATGATTTAAAAAGTTCTTGGATATTCACCCGTTTTAGATTTGTATTGAATTTCAATACCATTTTGTTGGTGTCTTTTTGCCAAAGTGAAGCATCAAACCGGATAAAGCTTTTCATTGTATTGATGGAGGCGGATTTCAGGGCAATACTCTTTTTTTTATTCACTAATGTACCTGAGAAATTCCGGCCATTGAATGAATCCCATGTCAATTGGTCAATTTGTATGTTTAATTTTCCAAATATTCTTTCAGGAAGACGAAAAGGACGTGTTTTTTCTGCTTCTTTTTTGTTATTTTTTGGTGAGAAATACCTGTGGATATTCATGCCGGAAGAATATAAATCTCCATTATACCAAAGATTGGCCTCATGAGGGTGGATTAAATATTCTATAAAACGGCTGATAGAGCCTTGAATCTTAACAGGGTCTTCATTGATATTGCATTCAAGATGATGGATGGAAGTTGTTTCATCATCCAACGTGATTTTCCCATCCAAATCATGAATCGCAATATGATGGTCTTTTAATTGTATATCAATGTCTTCCAGGGTGAATTCTCCTTTGCACAAGATGTCCTGAATGTTTTCTTTTTGAATATTTTTCCATTGGTTGAGACGAAAAGATATGTTAAAATTAGAATTCAAACGGCCTTGTAATGTTTCAAATGTGTCCAGTTCAAAAAAATCTTTGACATTTCCTGCATCAATATCACCAATTCCTTTAAATGTGAAGTAAGGTGTATCAAAATTTTTGATTTTTCCATTGCCCGAAAACGTACTGTTTTCTAATTCAGCACTAATTTTTTTGATAATAATGGTGGAGCTTTGGGGCGAATTGTATTGGCCATTTGAAAAATATCCTTTCAGGTGAATATTTTTTAACCTTTTCATAGATGAGGTCGGGGCAATTTTTCCGTTTTCAATACCAAAAAGTCCGACTATATGGGGAGATCTATCGTTGCTTAAGATGCCCTTTATATTGGTTTCGAAATAGAAGTCTCCTTCACTTCTGAATTTTGATATTTTTTTATTTAGAGATTCAGGGAGTATTTCAATAAATGATCCAATATTTTGATTGGCTGCACTGACATTAAAATTTATATTATTTTCTCCTTTGTCCTCCCGTATAAAATAACCGGACAGGGTAAATTGCAGGCCGTCAACAGCAAGCTGCCCTTTTTTTATAACATATTCATTTCCCGATACTTTAAAGTCAGTGTTTAGTTCTGTTTTTCTGTTGGCAAGGTAATTATTTTTTTTGATAAAAAATTCATTAATAATTCCCTTGAAATCTGTGGAAAGGGTAAATGCCTTACGATGAAAAGCCCCGCTTAATGTCAGGTCTTTTGTTTTTGCCCGTAATATCATTTGTTTAGATGCATTGGAATAAATGATCCTCGTGTTGCTCAACCTCACTTCATCAAGATTTACAGTAATGTTTTGTTCTTTGTTTTGCTCACTTTTTTTCCAAAAAATAAAATTATTATTCCCACTCTTGTCTGTCAGTAAATATAATGCCCCGTCTTTTGCATGAAAAGCCTTGATCCGGATCACGTTTTTAAAAATATCTATGATGCTGAATTCAACAAAGATTTTTTCAAAAGAAAAAATGGTATCAGAAGGTATGTTATTAAATCCTGATACATCAAAATGTTCTGATGAATACGCTATAGGTTGTTTAAATTCAACTGAAGCATTTGGAAACTTTTTGATAATGGAAAAACGATAGTCACTGATCTCTATTTCGTTTGTAATGTATTGATTTAATTGGTTTTTTATTTTTTGGGTTATTTCATCACCGTACAAGTATGTAATGGCAAGGCTTACTGCTGCAATAAACAGAAATATAATGGCCAGTGTATAGAATATTTTCCTGAGAATCTTCATGTGTCATGTATTTATATGTAAACGAAAAATACTTGTTTTGCTTATATTGATGAATTTTTTTTGTGTTTAAAAAATATGTATTAACAAATGCATTTGTTTTTCAGAAAAAGGAACTCTTGCTCAAAACACAATCTCCAACCCCGGTTCATCTATATTTTCCTTCTTCTTTCATTAGCATGTCAATATAACTTTTATACCTCGAAATACTAATATGTCCTTCTTCCAGGGCCTTTTTAACAGCACAACCCGGTTCATCAGTATGCATGCAATTATGAAACTTGCATTCATGGGAAAATTTAAATATTTCGGGGAAAAAATGAAATATCTCTTCTTTTTCAATATGCACGAGTCCAAAACCTTTTATACCCGGGGTATCAATAATGTACCCTCCGCATGATAATTCCACCATTTCCGGGAATGTGGTGGTGTGTTTTCCGGTTTTATAATGCCGGGAAATATCTGCAACCTTCAAATGTATGTCAGGGTCAATCTGATTGATCAGGGTTGATTTGCCTACCCCGGAATTTCCGGTAATAACGCTTATTTTATGTTGAAGGGCATGTTTAAAGTGATCAATCCCTTGTGTTTGAGTCGCTGAGGTTAAAAGACAGGGATAACCAATTTTTTCATATATATTTATGAGTTCATTAAGTTGTTTTTTCTCTTTATCATTGTACATGTCAATTTTATTAAACACAATGATGGATGGAATGCGGTACGCTTCGGTAGTTACCAGGTACCGGTCAATGAACCCCGGGTATGTTTCGGGATAATTGATCGTTACGACAATTACTGACTGATCAATATTGGCAGCAATAATATGAGATTGTTTAGAGAGGTTTGTTGATTTGCGGATAAGATAATTGTTCCGTTCGTCAATATGATGAATGATGCCGGTATGTTTATCGGGTTCATTCTGGAATTCCACATGGTCGCCCACTGCAACAGGGTTTGTGCTCCTGATGCCCTGTACCCGGAACTTCCCTTTGATTGTACACTCGTAATCCTTTTTATCTGCTGTTCTGACCGTGTACCATTTACCCGTTGATTTAATGACTGTGCCTTTCATAGAATAATTAATCAATTTCTGATGAATAATGTAAAAAACAAAACACCAAATAATTTCTTTCCATAAAGTCAAGTGTTTGGATCATAATGTTCGATAACGAGGCTTGCGAAGCCC
>CAYMKE010000025.1:0-808 GCA_964390955.1 uncultured Bacteroidales bacterium
TGAAGAAAACTAAAGTAAGGTAAGCCGTAGTCAGTAATCGGTAACCCGAAACCCGCAACCCGTAACACGAAACTATGTTCCAGAAACCTTGAACTGAATTTTAACCCGAAACCCGAAACACGAAACCCGCAACCCTGTCCCAGAAATCTTGAGCATTGAATTCAAAACCCGGAACACGAAACCCGAAACCCGAAAAATATGACAATAAAAAAATTCGAAGATTTGGAAATATGGAGACTATCTCGAGTCTTATGTAAATTAGTTAAAGAACTGACAGACAAAGCACCTTTTTGCCGTGATTATAAATTCAGAGATCAAATAAGAGCATCATCCGGATCTATTATGGATAATATTGCAGAAGGTTTTGAAAGAGATGGAAATAAGGAGTTTTCGCAATTTTTAAGCATTGCAAAAGGATCAAATGGCGAAGTAAGATCACAAACTTACAGAGCGTTAGATTACAATTATATCAAAACGCATGAGTTTGAAGAGTTATTAGAACGAACAGCGATATTGGGTGATAAAATTGGCTCTTTTAAAAACTATCTGAAAACAAGTGATATAAAAGGAAGGAAATTTAGATAACCCGCAACCCGAAACCCGAAACCCGAAACCCGCAACCCGAAACCCGAAACCCGAAACCCGAAACACAGAACACGAAACACGGAACCCGCAACACTAAACCCGAAACCTATAACCGTAAACAATAACAAAAAAGACGAAAGCAGAAAAACGAAACCCGAAACCCGAAACAGGGAAGCTAAAACAATAACCCCTAATCCCGAAACCCAAAACACGGAATCCTAAA
>CAYMKE010000025.1:818-19921 GCA_964390955.1 uncultured Bacteroidales bacterium
AAAAACAGATAAAAGAACCACGTGAGCCAATACCCGATAAATTTAACCCTATGACATAATCCATAAAAATAGAAACTAAAAACGGAACCCAGAATGCGAAACCCATAACCCGAAACCCGAAACACGGAACCCGAAACCCTTAACCCGTAACCCGAAACACGGAACACGGAACACGAAACACGGAACCCGAAACCCTCAACCCGAAACACGAAACACGCAACATGAGCGAAACAGCATTAAAAGTAGAAAACCTCTCAAAACTTTACCGGCTTGGAGAAGTTGGCACCGGCACAATCTCAGATGACCTTAAGAGATGGTGGTTCAGAATGCGCGGCAAGGAAGACCCCTTTAAAATGGTAGGTCAAACAAACACAAGATCTGGCAAAAGCCAAAGCGATTATGTCTGGGCGCTTAAAGACATTAACTTTGAAGTTCAGCAGGGAGAAGTGCTTGGCATTATAGGCAAAAACGGAGCCGGCAAATCCACCTTGCTGAAAATACTATCCAGAATTACCGGCCCTACAGACGGTAAAATATGGATGAAAGGCAGAGTAGCTTCTTTGCTCGAAGTAGGCACCGGAATGCATCCGGATCTTACAGCAAAAGAAAACATTTATCTAAACGGGGCCATCCTTGGCATGACAAAACAGGAAATCAAAAAGAAATTTGATGAAATTGTTGATTTTGCCGGCATTTCAATGTTTATTAATACCCCTGTTAAGCGTTTTAGCTCCGGAATGAGGGTAAGAATTGGTTTTGCTGTGGCTGCTTTTCTTGAGCCCGAAATCCTCATTGTGGACGAAGTGCTTGCTGTGGGTGACGCTGAATTTCAGAAAAAAGCCATCGGTAAAATGAAAGATGTAAGCCGTGGTGAAGGCAGAACGGTGCTTTTTGTGAGCCATAATATGGCAAGTATCATTGATTTATGTGACAGATCTGTATTATTAAAAGATGGTTGTTTGGAATCCATTGGCAATACAAAAGAAATTGTATCCAGATATCTGTTAAAAAATAACATGTATGATCATTCAAAGAATCTTATCAATAAAAAAAGGGTAAAAGGCAACGAAGATATTGTTTTTGAGAAATACGACATTAAAGATGCCAATAACAAATCAGTAACACATGTTATATCCGGCCAAGATGTTGGTTTTTATATCCATTTTAATGTCAAAAAGCAAAAACGGTATAATAACTTAAATTTTTCAGTTGCCATAACAGATGAATACAACAACAATTTAATACATCTTTCAACCAATGAAGAAATTGAGGAAGAAATCTCCATGCAGGATAATGTGCAAGGCGGGGTTGTCACGTGTAGAATAAAAAACCTACCATTACCAGCAGGATCATATCATTTAAATTTCTTTGTAAGTGATTACAGAACTGTTTTTGACAGAATTGATCAAGCCGGAAGTTTAATGGTTGAAGACGGTAATTTTTTTGGGACAGGGAAAGCAAAAAATAAGACCACAAAATTTCTTCACCGGAGTAAATGGAATTTTAAATATGAGTATGGAGCCAAACTTAAGTAGTGCACCTAAGAAAACGCTTTTTTTGTTAGTGGAGTAATAAAAAACGTCAAGTACAAAGCCTGCCCCGCATTTATCGGGAGCTTGCTAAGTGTTGATAGCCAGGATTTACTTATGCAAATGCAATGTGCTGCGGTGTACTGCATCGTACTGCGCCTGCTGAAGTGCGCTGTGCTGAGCAGAGTCGAAGGGCAGAAATCAGACATTATGGACATACACTAAGTAAACATATTTTTATGTAATTATTTATCCAGAAAAAAATGAATGATAAAACGATAATACACATAGGCTATGCAAAAGGCGGAAGTACGTTAATGCAAAATCAGATTTTCAGAACCCATCCAAACTATGTATGGGGAAATAAAGACTTAGAATTACTTTGTGAATTATCTCACAAACATCCCTCAAAAAACATCATTGATCATAATTTAGAAACAAGGATAAAGGATCCTCAGTTACCTGGCATCATATCTCATGAACACTTTCTCCTGCCTTTCTCCAATGATGAAATTATAAAAAACAGAACAGTAAAGCTGGGATTAAATAATGGTTACATTTATAACAAAAATATCAATATCAAAACACAATTAAAAAACATAAAGAGTTATCTTCCTCACCCTAAAATATTACTTGTGCTAAGAAAACAAGAAGACATAATCTTATCTGAATATGCACACCGGTTAAGAGACAATGTGAAACCGTGGAACACAGCAAAAAAATTTGAAGATTATGTACAAACAACATATAAATCCAAGTTATATCATAACCTGATTAATCACCTTTATGACATATTTGGAAAAAAAAACGTTTTAGTTATTTTATTGGAGGAACTTGTCAGTGAGCCGGAAAAAACACTGGATGTTTTGGGTGAATTTATGGGATATAAATTTATAGTGGATATAAAACAAGTGAATAAAGGCATTTACAACTTCCGGGAAATAAAAAGAAAAAGAATTGAAAAAAGAATTGAATCTTTAAAAAACGAATCCTTTTTCATTAATAAATACTTTTCTGAAGTTGTTCATTATCGTTTATTACAATCCGGTTTGTTTGATGCTTTAATAGATTTCAGACTGGCTTTTACAAGCAAAAAGCAACTGCATTTACCGCAAAACAGGGAGATGAAAAAGATTATGGACCAATTCCGTTATTCTAACAGAATCACCAATGAATTATTGGATAATAAATTAAAACAATATAATTACTCCCTGTAATCTAATTTGTTAAAAATAAGCGTTTTTTGGATTTGAAAACAACATGATAAAAATAAAAATTCTATGAATATTATTATTCTAACCTCTTCTTTTGACAAAGGCGGAGCTGAAAAACACGGATTTATACTTGCTGATTATTTCAATTAAAAAAGCAAGTTTTTAACTCTTATTTATTTGAACGAATGAATGATAAAACATAAATAGATTACAATTATTTAGTTAATTTAAAATTTACAATAGATGAAAAAAATATTAATTACAGGAGGTGCTGGTTTTATTGGAAGTCATCTTGCAGACTATTATGTCAAGTCAGGTTGCCATGTTGTTGTCTTAGATAAGCTACTGAGAGGAAATAAGTTAGAAAAAAGCATTTTTAATGAAATAGAGTTTTATGAAGGAGATGTAAAAGATTACAATTTAGTAGAAAAAATTTCAAAAGGATGTGAGTTAGTTTTTCATTTAGCAGCCATTATAGGTGTTGACATAGTGGCGGATTACCCGGTTGATACGATGGATACAGAAGTAGTTGGCACGAGAAATGTTGTAAATGCAGCCTTAAAAAATAATGTTAAAAAAATAATATACGCATCTACTAGTGGTGTTTATGGTAACACTGCCATAGAAGAAAATGTTATAGAAGAAATAATTATAGCCCCCCACACAAGCTATGCTATGGCAAAAAGATATAATGAAATATACCTAAAGGCAATATATGAAGAAAAAAATCTTGAGTCAATCAGTTTGAGGTTTTTTAATGTATATGGAAAAAGACAAGACCAAAGAATGGTAATCCCTATATTTTTTAATCAGGCATTTAATAATAAACCATTAACTGTTTTTGCCCCGGGTAAACAAACACGAGATTTTACACATGTTGATGATACGATTAAGGCAACTGCTTTATTAGCAGAAGAATCGAAAGGAGCAGAGATATATAATGTTGCCAATGAAACGGAAATCACAATACTTGAATTGGCAAAATACATTGTTAAAATAACAGGTTCTAAATCAGCAATTAAATTGATTGAATCACCTAAAAAACGATATGATTATGAAGTTGAAAGAAGAGTAGGAAATTCTAATAAATTATATGAACTCACAGGTTTTAAACCCAATATGAATATTAAAAACAGACTCATTGATTTGTGTAACACACTAAAGTAAAGATAAGGTGCATGAAAATATTAATTGTAACAAGTTCCTATAACCTAGGGGGTGCAGAAAGACATGCATTCAATTTGGCAAAGTTTTTTAAAAGTAAAAATATTGAAGTCTTATTTATGGTTTTTGAAAAAGGAGATGAATCTTTACTGAAGCTTTGTAATGAAAACAATATATCTTCTTTTGTTACTACACAATTTATTTCTTTTAAGTCATTTCCAACTTACATTCTACAGATATTTCATTATAGAAAAATGGTAAATGAATTGAATGTTGATGTGATAATCTCCTTTAATTTTAGAAATAACATATGGAATGGTGTAATATCTAAGTTTTCTAAAGTAAAATGTTCTGTTTGGTCACAGCAAGGAGTTTTTAAAGAAAGATGGAATTTAAAATTCTCTAAGCTTGCATTTAAATGGGTAAGTGTTTTTATATCTAATGCATATCATGTTAGTCAAAAGTTATATGAACAACAGCCATGTAAAAGAGTAAATGAAGCCTTTAGGGTAGTCCATAATGGAATTGTTGAGCAAAAACCAATGCATGATGTTTCATATTGGAAAAAAAGATTAAACTTGGATGAATATAATTTCATTGCAGCAATGGTAGCAAATATTTCAAAAACTAAAGATCATGATACGTTGTTAAAAGCTTGGAAAATATTTATTTCAAAAAAGAAATCAGGCTTATGTCCTGTCCTTCTTTTAGTAGGCAGAGAAGATAATAATACTGCTAATGTTAAAAATTTGATTAATCGATTGAATATCAATGATTATGTTATTTTAACCGGTAAAATAAATGATATTCCCGGTATTAACTCTGTTATAGATTTAGGCATATTGTCCTCAAATGAAGAGGGCTTACCAAATTCTATAATGGAACAAATGAAATTAGGCCTCCCCGTCGTTGGCACATCCAATGATGGTATTAAAGAAGCAGTTGGAAGTGCAATGCATCAATATCTAAATAATAAAAATGATGCCCTTGGTTTAGCAAACAATATTGAATTATTTGCTTATAATAAATTATTAAGAAAAGAAGTTGGTAATAAAAACAAAATAAGAATAGATGAAAATTTCATATACAATCAAATGGGTGAGCAAACACTTAATGTGATTTATGATTGTATAAACAAGTAATAATTGATTTGAATAATCAAAATTCATCCTACCCAAATCAGTAGTAATCAATGATTCGTGGTCGCTCAGTGGTTATCCTGAAGGGTAAAGACAGGTCTCAAAAACCGGTGCTTTGAACCTTCAGCTTCAGCCCTCAAACACAAAATTGGTAATTGTCAATTTGAAACACAAAAAAAACATATTGTTATGCCTTCCTGCACTATCATTTGGTGGTGCTGAAACCCAGGCTTTCCTGCTTGCCAAAGGGCTTAAAAAGCATTATAATGTGATAATGCTTGGTTTCAACAAAGCCGAAAAGCTCCCTGCAGAACTGGATAAGGAAGGCATTGAATGGGTGCTGTATCATTTCGATTTTGGCATATTTTCAAAAACCAGCCTAAAAAAACATGCATCTCTCATCAGATTTGCCTTGTTCCTGAGAAAACTTAAAGTTGATGTTATCATACCATATACAATTTATCCCAATATCATATGTAACATAGCTGGGTACCTTGCCGGCATAAAATTAAGATTCTGGAATCAGCGAAGCATTGATTCTGTTGGATTAAGCCGGCTTGAAAAAATGGCTGCCCGGTTAAATCCGGTTGTTGTGTCAAATTCAAAAGCAGGCATTGATGTCCTGAAAAAGCGATGGAAAAAACCAGGGTATGACATGAAGCATATAAAAAATGGTGCTATGCCGATTTCCCCTGTTATGACAGGGCTTCAATGGAAAAAAGAACTTGGAATTAATCCCGGGGAAATGGTTTTGTTGCAGGTAGCCAATTATTTCCCTGAAAAAGACCACTATACAATACTTAAATCTGTCAGATCATTAATTGATAAAGGATACAATAATTTCAAACTTATTTTCATTGGCCGCTCATCAACAAAACATGCTCAAAAAACGGTGAAAGCCGATGCTTTTGACTTGAAACTCCAGGAATATGTTATATTCATTGATAACTCTGATGATGTACCCGGCTTGATTGACGCTTCTGATATTTGCATTTTGTCATCCCGGTCAGAAGGATGCCCCAACGCTGTTCTGGAATATATGCTCATGAAAAAACCGGTAGTGGGAACCAATATTGCAGGTATTGTTGAAATTCTCGGAGATGATTACCGTTTTCTTTTTAACCCGGGTAACGAAAATATGCTTACCAACCAAATCATCAATTTAATGAACAACCCGGAAATACGGAACAGAACAGGAAAAGAAAACCATGATAAAGTGCTTGAGAATTACAATAATGAACGAATGATACATCAATATTTAAAACTCATTGAAAATGGAAGTTAATCCTCTTGTCTCTTTTATTGTCCCTTATTACAACGCCGGGAAAACCATCAAGGAAACTATAAATTCCATTTTTACCCAAAATTATGCCAATTATGATATCTGGATTGTTGACGATGGCTCTGATGATCCAGATTCAATACATGCACTAAAAGAATTTGCGTCAAATGATAAAATAACAGTCCTTCATCAGGAAAATGCCGGGCCGGGTATCGCCAGAAATAAAGGTATAAAGGCAAGCAAAGCCAAATTTATTGTCCCTTTGGATGCCGACGATAAAATCAGGCCTTACTCTGTTGAAAAAGCCATGGAACTTTTTTTTAAAGATGAATCTGTTGGTGTTGTGTATGGTGGATTTGAAAGATTTGGAGAGCAGAATAAAATTATTAAGTTGGGGGTTTTTGATTTTCAAAAACAATTAATTTTTAATCAGATGCCCATAACAGCTTTAATCAAAAAAGCCGTATTTGAAACCTGTGGTTATTATGAAGAGATATTAAGCAAAATCGGAAAGGAAGACTGGGAATTTTGGATCAGGGTAGGAAAAAGCAACTGGAAAATAGTGAAAACAGATTTTATTTTTTTTGATGTGAGGTATCATAATTCTTCCAGGACATTTCAGGTTGCCGACAAAAACCTGCCAATAGTTAGAGAACATGTTGTTTCAAAGCATGCCGGGCTGTATTATAAGTATTATGAAAAATTGTACTACGAAAAAAAAATGTTGAAAGAAACACCCGATTACAAAATCGGCAATATAATCATGGCTCCCTACAGATTTATTAAGCGGTTTTTTAAAAGCCGCAATCAGTAACCCGTAACCCGTAACCCGAAACACGCAACCCGAAACCCTGTCCCAGAAACTTTGAACTGAATTTTAACCCGAAACCCGAAACCCGAAACCCGAAACCCGAAACCCGCAACCCGCAACCCGCAACCTAAATATGTTGTACGTGTAGTAAAATAAAGGTAATTTTGTGTTGTATTATTAAAACCATGCATTATGAAAAAGGAAGCATTATTAGAAATATGCCAGGAATCATTCAACTCATTATGGCAATCTGAAATGATTAGTGAAAAGGCAGATGTACATGAGGATACCGTTATTATTGGTGATGATTCAATTCTGGATTCAATAGCTTTTATTACTTTATTTTCGGAGATTGAAGACAGAATAGAGGAAAAAACAGGAAAAGAAATTTCATTGGTATTGAGTGAAATACATGATTTTAATAAAAATAAAAACATGTTGACACTGGGAATACTTGCCGATTTTATCCAAAAACAAATCTAATTGAACAAACAAAACAAAAACATAGTAATTAGCGGTGCCAGCAGGGGAATTGGTATGGCGCTTGCAAAGCATTATCTGGCAAAGGATTGCCAGGTTTACGGCTGCAGCAGAGGTGAACAAGGCATATCGCATCCGTCTTATTTCCATGAACAAGTGGATCTGACAAATGAAAAAGAGGTAACCCGTTGGATAAAAAACATCAAAAGAAAGGTTAAATCCTTTGATGTTTTATTATGCAGTGCGGCCATTGCTCCGGCAGACAGATTGGGCATTGCTACGGATGGAAACTTAATGAAAGACACTTTTGAGACGAATTATTTCGGTACATTTTATGTCATCCGTGAAGTATCAAAAGTGATGTTACAACAAAAGTACGGCAGGGTGATTACTTTTTCATCAATGGCTGCAGGATTGCATGATAAAGGGGCATCTGTATATGCTTCTTCAAAGCAAGCTGTTGTGGAAACAACAAAAATATTTGCGAAAGAACTGGCAAAATATAATGTCACATTCAATACAATTGCCCCATCAATTGTGGATACTGAAATGAGCAGTAAATTGGGAAAAGATATTCTTGAAAAGGCAATGAACAGATTGGACATTAAACGTATGATATCCATGGATGAAATTTGCCATACAACGGATTTCCTTATTGATCCGCGTACTGCTTTTATTACAGGTCAAACACTTTATTTGGGCTTGGTGTGTTAAAAAAGGATTTTTTACAAATATGGCATGATTCTGACGTTATTATTCAGCAAATATCACGCGCCAGTTACTATGATCAAAACACATTCATTGTTCAGGATATAAAAAGAAACATACAGGTCATCATTGATCCTGGTGATGTAAACAGTCAAACAGAAAGTTTAATGGTTGACAACAAAAGACCGGTTGATGCCATATTATTAACCCATGGTCATTTTGATCATTTGGGTGCTGCCGGTTATTTAAGTAATAAGTTCAAAGCAGATTGTTTTGTACATCATGATGATAAAAAATTGGTTAAACAATCCCCGAATTATGCATTGATGTTTGAAAAGAAACATATACATGTGCCAAAACGCTTAACGTTTTTATCGGATTACAATAATGATGCTGTAGAAATAATACATACGCCTGGCCACACAAATGGCAGTTGTTGTTTTAAATTTGCCAATAATCTCTTTACCGGAGACACCCTCTTATTTGAACAATATGGCAGAACAGACCTGCCTGGAGGGAATAAGGAAAAATTAAAAAAATCAATTAAAATTATACGTCAGATTTGTCATGCAGAAACATTAATTTTTCCCGGTCATGGCAAATCATTCAAATACAAAGAAATAAAAGAATAAAAAATGCATGCTGAAATAAAAGATATTGAATATGCTTTTCCGGCAAATACAGTAAACAACAGGGATTTAAAAAATGAAAATCCTGACTGGATCATGGAAAGAATAGTACCAAAAACAGGTGTTTATTCAAGATACATTGCCTCTGAACAGGAAACGGCATTCTCAATAAGTTTAAAAGCTTGTGACAAACTATTCGAAAAATATGATAAGCATTTAATTGACACAATAATATACTGTACCCAGAGTCCTGATTATGTAATGCCACCGAATGCGTATTTGCTACACGGACATTATGCTTTGGCACAAAATGTAATTGCTTTTGATATAACACAGGCATGTTCCGGTTTTATATATGGATTATTATTGGCTAATTCAATGATAAAAGCAGGCACTTCAAAAAATGTGTTGCTCGTGAATGCTGATACATACTCAAAGTACATTAATAAAAGAGACCGGTCAACGAGGATGTTATTTGGTGATGGAGCTGCTGCCACAATAATTGGAGAAGCTTCCGATGGTGGAGGCTTAATTGATTTTGCAATAGCCTCGGCCGGAAAAGAATACGAGGGTTTTTATATTCCAGGCGGGGGGAATAAACTTCCTCATTCGAACTGCAATCTTAATGGATCATTTGATGGAAATGGTAATTTTACCAATGATACCAACATACACATGAATGGAATGGGCGTATTGAGTTATTTTAAAAAGGTTGTGCCTAAACAGGTAAAACAACTATTAGAAAAAAATGATGTGGTGGTGGATGATATAGATATGTTCATTTTTCATCAGGCCAGCAAAATAATTTTAGACTTACTTAGCCGCAGTTTGAAACTCCGTAATGAACAAATATATAACAGCATTCATTCTGTTGGGAATCTGGTGTCTGCCTCTATCCCAGCAGGCCTGAAAATGGCAATTGAAGAGAAGAAAGTGAAAAAAGGAGATAGTATTGTCTTAAGTGGCTTTGGAGTCGGATTTTCATGGGGTACTTGTTTGATTAAATACTGAATGATATAAATTAGTGTCCGTCTATAATGTCCGATTTCTGCGTTACGCTTGCATTGGCAACCAGTCATTTACATAAGTAAACTCCTGGTTACCAATACTTCGCAAGCCTTGACCTCGAACATTATAGCTCAGACACTTGACTTTATTGACAGACTCTAAATTAGTGATATATGGAATCAATTCATCAGGTTTTTAACAGATTCAAAGGGTTTAATGACAAAGAAGCTATTCTCTGGCATAATGAAACATTCACATACGAAGACCTGATATCCTTAACAAATATATGGTTAAACAGGTTTAAGGAGCAGGGCATAAAAGAGAAACAAATTGTGGCTTTTTACGGGGAGTATTCCCCTCAAATCATTGGCTTGATTTATGCTTTGATGCTTAATAAGAACATTTTAGTTCCTTTTACACCGGCCATTGAAAATGAAATAGAGGAATATTCAGCTATATCTGGGATAGATCATTTTTTCAGCTTTGGGAAGAATGATGAATGGACGCATTCGGTTATTGACAAATACCCCAATAAAAACAAGCTGATTACAGATTTTTACAAAAAAGAAGTTCCCGGCCTTATTGTTTTTACATCAGGTTCTACAGGGAAACCCAAAGGTATTTTACAGGATTGTGAAAATGTGATGAAGAAATTTTTGAATGTACGTGATGGGTGGAGAACGGTATTGTTTCTTATGATGGACCATTTTGGGGGTTTTAATACCCTTTTATCTGTTTTTGCCTATGGTGGTGCCGCTGTTTGCATTCCAGACAGAAATCCGGAAACTGTTTGCAGGCTGATCGAGAAAACAAAAGCAGACTTATTACCCACCACACCAACCTTCCTGAACTTCCTGATAAATTCCCATGTCCATAAATATTATGATCTTAGTACTATAAAAATGATCACGTATGGAACAGAAGTAATGACTGACAATACATTGAGAAAAATCAAATCTATATTTCCGAATAGCCGGATAAAACAAACCTATGGCTTGTCTGAGTTGGGTGTATTGCGTTCAAAATCAAAAAGCGACAATTCTGTGTGGGTGAAATTAGGCGGACAAGGCTTTGAAACAAAAATCATTAACAATGTGTTGTGGATTAAGTCCCAGGCTAATATGGTAGGGTATCTGAATGCTCCCAATCCAATCGATGAGGATGGTTGGATGTGTACGGGTGATGAGGTTGAAGTCAAAGGAGAATACATGCGTATTCTTGGTAGAAAATCTGATATGATTAATGTGGGAGGGCAAAAAGTGTTTCCTGCCGAAGTAGAATCAGTTTTACAGAAAGATGATAATGTAAAAGACGCCAGTGTTGTGGGAAAATCGCATCCTGTTATGGGGAACATTGTAGTGGCAAAACTTATCCTTAAAAAGCAGGAGAGTAAATTGTCAGTGAGTCAGCGGTTAAGGAAACTATGCATGTCTAATCTTGCAAAATATAAAGTGCCGGTGAAGTTTATCATCGAAAATGAAGAATTGCATAATTTCCGGTTTAAAAAAATGCACAAGTAATGTCTTTTGTCCGAAAAGCGTATCCTTCCGATTTTGAAATTGTGTATCCTTTGCTCAAAGATTTTAATGCAGAAGGAATGAGTAAGCAGAGGTGGAAATTATTGTTTAAATTATATTTTAATGGCGATGAGGAGCATGTTGGTTATATGTTACTGGATAAAAATACTGTCGTAGGCTTTATTGGTTGTATTTTCAGTAAAAGGGAAATTAATGGTAAACAGTTTCCTTTTTGTGGATTAAGCAGTTGGATAGTCAAGCCTGCTTACCGGTCAGAAAGCCTGGTTTTATTTAGTGAAGTCTTAGCTTTGAAAAAGCATACAATAACAAGTTTTACTTCTGTTCCGGAAGCCATTAAAATCTTAAAAAAACTTAAGTTTAAAGAGCTTGACAATTGCTTTTACTGGATGCCTGCAAGAATAAATCGTTATCTGTCAGGAGTTAAACTGAGGTTTTTTGCTGATATGATGTATATTCAACAGAAACTTGATCCTGGAAATCTCAACATATTTTATGATCATAAAAATTTCAATGCCCATCATCTGTTGTTTGAAAGTTCAGCGGGTTCATCATGTTACCTTATCTTTAAGAAAAAATATATCCCAAGAAAAAAAATATATGACATGCGTTCTGTTTATTTTTTAAACAAAATATCGAAATTGTTTAACAGCACTAGCTTTCTTGATAAAGAAGTAAGGGCAGCACGGATTCTTTATATAAGCAACAAATCATTGTTTTATGATCATTTGAAAGAAGTGTCACATTTTATCAAAAACAATTACAGTTTAGACGGGCTGGCTATTGACAGCCGTTTTTATGAAAAGCAACCCGGTATATTTGCTTTTAAATCATTGCCCCGGATTAGTCTTTATAAATCCCCTTATTTAACACCCGATGACATTGATTTATTATACAGTGAATTATTGGTTCTTGATTATTAAATTGGTTATACTGCCAATTTTCCGTCAAAAAGTCTGACAGGCAGTGAAAAAGCTACCGTAGAGCTACGCAAAGAAGTCTTAGAATTGCTCTGATAAGAATTTAAATATCAAAATGTAAAATCTATTTGCAGTTTTCTGCCTTATAACATTAAATGACGATAGATGGTTTTTATTGCTAATCCTATGTGAATTCCTATGTGTTCTACTGTGCCTATGTGGTTCCACCCTTAGATGCTTCCAGAATTTTGAACCACAATAGGCCACAGGAGATTTAAATAGTGTCCGTCTATAATGTCCGATTTCTGCGTTACGCTCGCATTGGCAACCAGTCATTTACGTCAGTAAACTCCTGGCTACCAATACTTCGCAAGCTCCCGATAAAATGCGGGACAGGCTTTGAACTCGAACATTATAGCTCAGACACTTGACTTTATTGACAGACTCTAAATAGATAAGAAATCAAGAAATTTCAATCAATTCCTTGAAATAAATAAGCCGGTTAATCATTACCCATTAAATTGACAGTAGAACCTTAACTTTAATGAAAACTTTCCTCAAAAATAAAACCCTCGGACTTTTTGTGAAAACAAAAGGACAAATTTCAAAACTCCTACTTGGAGGCATAGGTCATGTGCTTATGTTGCACAGGGTTTTACCGGAAAAGCTTCGAAACAATTACACTTTCAATAAAGGGCTTGCCATATCAACAGAATTCCTTGAAGAAAAAATTAAGATTTTAAAATCCCGGGGCTATAATTTCATATCAATGGATGAACTATATAATATCCTGATAAACAAACAAAAACCAAAAAATAAGTTTGTGATTTTTACTATGGATGACGGTTATAGAGATAATTTGGAATATGCATATCCTCTTTTTAAAAAGTACAATATCCCTTTCCTGATTTATGTTACAAATTCTTTCCCTGATCACACAGCAAAATTGTGGTGGTATTGGCTTGAAGAAAAAGTAAACAACAATGATAAGATCCTTTTCAGGAATGAAATTTATCCTTGCACATCCCAAAACGACAAAATGACTGTATATAAGGTGCTAAGGGAAAAAATAAAAGACGCTGCCCCATCTGAAATGCATCACATCACCAGGCATTTCTTTGGAAAAACAGAGCAAGCCATAAGCGAAGAAATGAAAGCTATATCCCTGTCGTGGGACGAAATCAAACAAATCCATCAATCAGAACCTGGATGCATCGGCGGGCATACGCAAAATCACATCAGCTTAAGCGCTGCTACTGATGAAGAATTAATAACAGAAATACATGATTCAAAACTGGCGGCAGAAAAACACATTGGCAGTAAACTGATGCATTTTGCATACCCTTACGGAGGAATAGCCGATGCGGGCAAACGCGAAGCCGAAGCTGTACAGAACACCGGATACAAAACTGCTGTCATGAATCATCCCGGCAATGTCTTCAAACAAACAAAAAATAAATTGTTTATGATACCCAGGTACCCCCTCGGAAACAATACAACAGAGGAACAATTCAATCATTTTTTCAACGGCATCCGCCATTTTAGTGCAAATGGAATTGCTAAAACAATACAATAATCCCTTAATTTGAACTAGGTGGAATTATCTGTCATAATAGTACATTATCACACCCCTGAGCTTTTAAAAAATTGTCTGGCGTCTCTGTTTAAATTTAAACCAGGTAAAACAGAAATAATTGTAGTTGATAATGGCTCTGAGGATGGGCTGAAAGCCGGGATAACCACAGCTTACCCGGAAACTGTCTGGATTGATGCAGGTTATAATTCCGGATTTGCCAAAGCCAACAACATTGGCATTCGACAGGCCAAAGGAGATTACATCCTTCTACTCAATTCCGATGCTGTTGTTACCGATCATTTTTTGGCTAATTTTCTGGCATTCTATAAATCAGAGGATAAGCATGATAAGCTTGGGCTGTTGGGTTGCCGTATTATAGGTATTGATGATCAAAAGTTGCAAGTGGGGAGCGGCATAGGTTTTCGCGGGTTAAAAAACGTTTGGCATGCCAATCCCGTTTATTTATTTCTGAGTCGCAAACACAAAAAAGAAAATGCATACAAACCGGAAATTATGCATTATCAAAACCACGAACTTGATTACATCAGTGGCTGCTGTGTCATGATAAAAAAAAGTAAAATCCTCAAAAACAATCTCTATCTCGACGAAGACTTTTTCCTGTACAGTGAAGATGTTGAATGGAGTTACAGAATAAAAAAGCACGGCTATTACAATTACTTTTGCGGTGATGTGGAAATTCATCATGTAAATGGGGGGAGCTCGGTCAATAAAACGAACAAAAAAGCACAGGTGCAAATTTCAGAATACCTGTATTACCTCAAAACAAATTCGCTATTCAGGTATTATGTGATTGGCATGGTTTTATGGATGAATTTTAAATTGGACTTGTTCCTTAATCGAAAACGCAGTGATAATGTTGATATTAAAAATATCGCTGCAAGATTCAATACCTTTAAAAAATATTATTTTAAAATAGTGAAAAATCCAGATATATCAGCGAAACGCAATTCTTGAATTAAAATCGGGACAAAAAAACTTAGACAAAATGTTCAAAAAAACTTGTAATACACTTATATTATGAGCAAAAAGATACTTAAGGGCTTGGATGAGTTAAAGCAATTTAAATACCCTGAAATAATATTTATTTTAATATTTCTTTTTGCCTATTTGCCATATTTTATTTATGTACAAACACCAAAAATAAATTGGGATTCCTGGGTTTACTTAATGATGGCTAAAGACATCTACGAATCTAACATCCCATTGACCGGTTATATTTATGATGTGCCTTATGGTTTGTCCTTGATCATTTATTTAGTGTTTAAATCTGGTGGGAGTTTATATTCTCTTGTATATATCCAGGTAATAATCAATTTCATTGCTTCAATTTTTTTAATTAACCAGGTAAAAAGGCTAAACAAGCAAATGGCTTTATTATTTTCGTTTTTATTGGCATTATTCATGATCACCTCTGAAGCTATGTTGCATAATGTGATGATATATACAGAGTCAATTTATACCGCCGGCTTAATTTTCGTCACTGCTTCATTAATTGGTTTTTACAGAAAAAAAAGCTGGAAATATTCTATTTTGCTAAGCACAGGAATATTTTTTGTTATTATCTTGAGATCAAATGGAATCTTTATTTTATTTATACCCTTACTACTAATAACTTATTACATAATACGCAAAAATAACCTGTGGATTAAAATTATTATTCCTTTATTTGGAGCTTTAATCTTAATTTCAACTAGTCACTTTTTTGTTAAGGGGTATTTTGCCCCAATAGAAATAAAAAGGTTTAAACGTATGACTAATGTTTACCTGCCAAATAACACCAACCAAAAAAATCAATCATCTGATTCTGAACAAGATTCAATCAAATGTGAAAGAAAAATAAAGGTGCTGAAAAATATAGGAGACCCAACCATGGGGAATTTTTATTATTACAGAATGTTGAAAGCATATAATTTTATTAGTAATAAAAAAACGGTTATTAATTTTGTAAAAGATAATATCAGATATAAAGAAGAAATTAAGGAAGAAGAGTTGGTAAACTTTATGTACACCAATCTTAAGCTAAACTCAAAAACTCACCAGCGTTTACCATCCAGATTAGATATTGATAAAAAGCCAAGACATTTTTGGTTATTTGCCAACCATATATTACATCGCATGAGATTTTTATGGAGAAATGATATTGTCGTGGCCTTATTTTATTTATGTTTTGCCATTTCAATATTTATGAGTTTTTCTAACATAAAAAAACAAAAAGATAAAACATTTTGGAAACTTATTTTTATTATTGGTAGCATACATGCATTGAACATTTTGTTTTATTGGTATATTGCGCCTAGAGAAACCTCACTAATGAGATATTGTTTTGTTACAGAATTTGCGGCTTATCTGATGATTTTTATGACCATTATTGAAATTAAAAATACCTTTTTCAAACAATCAACTATGATTAACAAGTCAATAAAGTAAAATACATGTTTTTTTCATATTTGTAGATCAACACACAAAAGTCATTGAAATCCTGGATGATAAATTTATAAACGTTAATTACTGGTTTTTTGCCAATATTCTTAATCTCAGATATATGCCTTTAATCGGGAAAAGCATTGCCACAACAAAACAGAAAAGGCCCGGATTTGATAGCATATTGTTGAAACAGGAACTTATGGATAAACTCATTGATGAGTTGAAACGGGACTGAGGATATTGACAGCCATTGTAAAAACAGACATTATGATCCGTAAATTATTGAAAAATAAAGTGCCAAAGATAGATAATACCAAATTTAAATCACTGATCCTTGCTGTTCGTTCCATTCGGGAACAACATAAAACCCTGGTTTTGTATGGTTCGCCCACTGATAACAACTGGCTTGGTGTGGCAAACGCAACAAAATCCCTGTTTCCCCGCAATAGCATTGAGTTGCCGCAATGGTACTCACATACGCAGCTTAAAAATAAACAAATCCAACAAATATGTGATGAAATTCAATCTCTCGGTTATCAGAAAATAATCATCAGTGGTTTTGCCATGTATTTTTTTTCATTCATCGAAAAATTACACAATGACTGTTACATTGAAACCCTGTACCATGGAACCATCAGTGAATTACATAAAGAAAACACAAGGCACATTATGGCAAAACTGCTTCGTCTTGCTAAGAATAATGGAATTAATGAATTGGCTTTTGTCCATCAGCCCATGGCAAATGCCATGTCAACACTATATGGTTTTAAGTGCAGGCACCAGGCATTGAAAAAACCAGACATACCAAAAAACATAAAACGCCTGGATCTGGATCATTCCAAATGCCATATCGGCGTGTTTGGCGCCAATACGTTCAACAAAAACCTGCACAATCAGGTTATCCATGCATTGATGATTGATAACACAGTTGTACACGTCCTTGATAAATCCATTTTTACCTATCTCGATATGGATGACAGAATTGTGGGACACGGAAAACATTTGAGAAGAGCAGAGTTTTTATCTGTACTGGGATCAATGGACTTGAATCTTTACATGAGTTACAGCGAATCCTGGGGCCTTGTCCCTGAAGAAAGTGAGGCTTTGGGTGTTCCCTGCCTCCGCGGACCAAAAATAAATTATCTCGAAACCATTAAAACACATCTGCCGGGAGGTGAGAGGTAACATAAATTCCCTTAATGGTTCAAGAAAAAAGGAAACATTAAGGTCATTAAGGTCATTAAGCAATTAAGGGCATTAAGAAAAGTTTCCTTAATGAAACCCTTAACTACCTTAATGCCTTAATGGTAAAAAAAGAAACATCAAGTACAACAAGAAATAATCTTATTAAAAAATTCTTACACTAAGCCTATAGACGTGCGAGACTTACAATAAATAACAAATGAAAATCCTCCACATAATCCCAAACCTCAAAAAAGGCGGTGCTGAAAGGCTTGTGCTTGATATTTGTAACAGCCTGAAGAAGATACAAGGAATAAAGGTAAAACTCATCACTTTTGAAGATGAAAACCAGTATGAGTATCTCACAACCGACCTGGATCATTCTGTTATTTCAGCATCTGTAAAGCTTTCAGTTAAAGGTAAAAACAAAATAAAAGTGGATGCTTTACAAAAAGAAATAAATTCATTTAAACCCGACATCATTCACACCCACTTATTTGAAGCCGAAATTATTTCCAGATCATGCTATTACCCCAAAGCCAAATGGTTTTCGCATTGCCACAGTAATAAGGAACAAATTAGGGCTTTTGGAATGGATACCCTATTAAAAAAAGAAAAGCTGACAAATTATTATGAAAAATGGTATTTGTTTAAACGATATAGAAAAAATGGCGGGAATAATTTTATCGCCATTTCAAGAGATACCGAAAAATACTTTAAAAGCAAGGTAAAAGAATATCCGGTTACAAGAATTACAAATGCTATAGATTATTCGAGATTCAGAACAGATAAAAAAATCCAGACCGAAAATAAGATTAAAATGGTAAACGTTGGATCTTTTGTACCAAAAAAGAATCAGGAATTCCTTATAGAAGTAAGTAAAATCCTTAAAAGTAAACACATAATCTTTGAAATGAGATTTCTTGGTGACGGACAGCAAAAAACCCCGTTAGAGAAAAAAGCAAGAGGCGAAAGCCTGTCTGAAAATGTATTTTTTCACGGTAATGTAAACAATGTTGAAGAGTACTTATGGGATGCTGATATTTATGTGCATTCAGCAAATTACGAACCTTTAGGTTTAGTATTACTTGAGGCTATGGCTGCCGGTTTGCCGGTTATCACGCTGGACGGAAAGGGAAACAGAGACTTAATAGAGGAAGGGAAGAACGGCTATATGATTTCGGAAAACAACCCTGAATTATTTGCAAACAAGATTTTGCAATTATGGAATAATAAGAATTTATACAGAAGTATTTCTGATTACGCTAAATCGTACGCCAAACAATTCGACATCCACACATACACAAGGAAACTCCTTGAGCTTTATGAAGAAAACTAAAGTAAGGTAAGCCGTAGTCAGTAATCGGTAACCCGAAACCCGAAACAAAGCCTGTCCGGCGGAACGCAGTGGAGACGGAAAACCCGCAACCCTGTCCCAGAAACTTTGAACTGAATTTTAACCCGAAACCCGAAACCCGAAA
>CAYMKE010000026.1:0-19757 GCA_964390955.1 uncultured Bacteroidales bacterium
ACCTCTTAATCTTCGGTTCTACTACCATTTTAGTGGAAGTTGATTTTGAATATCCGGAATTCAGAATAGTTTTATTATAAGCTTCACTGATTTTTCTGACTTCTGACTTCCGACTTCTGACTTCTAATAATCCTTTTTCCACAATAATTGCAGTAGTACCTAATCTTCTAACTTCTAAAAAATGATTTATATCACGCATCACACATGATATATATCACCTGATTGCCCGAAGAATGATTCATTTTCAGAATTAACTTTGTTCGAGGTAATATACGTAAACCTTTTATAATATCAACCAAATATTTTATGATAAGAATTTATGGAAAACAATAAGACAGTATCTATGGTAAAACATTTTTATACTTTTAGGCTTGGAGGTTATCATATTGCTTTGCCTGGAGATCATCGTCAAAAAGTAATACAGCATGACCTTTTAAAAAACAACAATCCACTTCCTTTTTTAGTTAAATTTATTTATAATAATGGTGTAGAATCTTTCCCTGTAATAGACACACGTCTGAAATTAGGAATGAGCGCTTTTGACGGGAGTGAAGAGACATGCATTTTTATTGAAAACTACTCTGTTTCGAATGATAAGACGTTTAAAATAGGGTTGCTCATGAATAAATATTTGGGTTATTACCCTGTAAAACCCCAGGAAGTTCAATTTTGGCCTAATGGTGTGATGGATGATTTCAATGATTTTATAAGTGGTATATGCAGGATTAATGACAGGGACCACCTGATGCTTTCATTGCAAAATATATTCAGGAACGAAGAAATCGAGGAATTTTATGATTTACATAAACGAAACATGATCGAAAATTCATACATTCCGGTTTATGATAATCATTCTTTGATGTAGATATGTATTTTTAAAAAAATATCAAGCGTTTTCAATCCTGGTAATATCAGCATTTATTTTACGCAACCGTTCATCAATATGCTGGTACCCCCGGTCTATTTGTTCAATATTATGAATATAGCTTGTCCCTTCACCGGAAAGAGCAGCAATTAATAATGCAACCCCGGCCCTGATATCTGGAGAAGTTAGTGTTTGGCCTTTTAATCTGAATTTTTTGTCCTGCCCGATAACAGTTGCCCTGTGCGGATCACATAGAATAATTTGCGCACCCATATCAATTAGTTTGTCTACAAAAAAGAGGCGGCTTTCAAACATTTTTTGATGGATCAGTACACTTCCCCTTGCCTGGATTGAAACAACAAGAAAAATACTCAGTAAATCCGGTGTCAGGCCCGGCCAAATGGCATCTGATATTTTCATGATAGAACCATCAATAAACGTTTCAATTTCATAATGCTCATGATGTGGGATATAAATATCTTCGTTTTTCCGTTCAACATGGATGCCCAGGCGGTTGAACGCTCTGGGTATAATACCGAGTGTCTCATATGCAGCATTTTTTATGGTGATCCCTGAGCCGGCCATTGCAGCAAGGCCGATAAAGCTGCCAATTTCAATCATGTCCGGAAGAATAGTATGGGTACATCCCTGTAAAGAATCAACTCCTTGGATATGCAGCAAGTTCGAACCTATCCCCTCAATATGTCCTCCCATACTGTTGATCATCTTACAAAGCTGTTGAACATATGGCTCACACGCTGCATTATAGATTGTAGTCGTCCCTTTTGCCATAACACTTGCCATAATAATATTGGCTGTACCTGTAACCGAGGCTTCTTCTAATAAATGGTAACTTCCGGTGAGTTTTTTTCCGTGTACTTCATAATATGCTTTGTCTTTATGAAATACAAATTTAGCGCCTGATTTTTCTATTCCTTCAAAATGCACATCTAATCTTCTTCTTCCTATTTTATCTCCTCCCGGACTTGGGATATATGCTTTGCCATACCTTGCGAGTAATGGGCCCATAATCATTACAGAGCCTCGTAATTGCTGGCATTTTATGAAAATGCCGGGTTTCAATATATCATTGTAATGAACATCTTTTGCAATGAATGTATATTCATGATCTGCATTTTTAATTACTTCCACACCAATGTTTTTGAGAATCCAGATGAGGACATTCACATCCGAGATGTCCGGCACATTTTTAATTGTCACGGGTTCTGAAGTTAACAAAGTGGCACAAATTACCTGTAGCGCTTCATTTTTTGCGCCTTGTGGAACAATATCGCCATGCAGTGTATTGCCGCCTTCAACTTTAAAAATGGCCATTGTTAGTAGATTAATATTTTATTTTACGGAAATTCTTAGGTGTCTTTTTGCTCTTCGATGCCTGCTGCAATTCCCTGACATCAATCAATTGCATGTCTTTATTAACCTTTAGCCGGTTTTTTGACATTTCCTGTAGTGTTTCAAGAATTTGATCGTCGTCAACAGCTCTTTCTTTGTTCCAGAGGAGATACAAACGCTTCATATGGTTGGCAATGAGCTCAGTCATTTTTTCTTGTTCTTTTTTATCCTCTATCTCAACAGCTTTTTCTATCATATTTTCTATAATATGGCCAAAGTGCTTGTATTTAATCCTGTTTTTGCAATAAGGGATGGGCTTTGGTTTTTCATTAAGAATCTCTTTTGTCGGAGTTTCATAAGGAGAATCTATTTCTAATTCAAAATTAGAAATAATGGCAAGATGATCCCATAGTTTTTGATTGAAATCACTCCTGTCACGAAAATTTTGGTTGATGGTTGACATAATTTTAACAATCGAATGCGCAAAACTGGTTCGTTTATCCCGATCCTTAATAGTTTTTGCATAATTGACCAGCTTCTGGATATTTCTTCCATATTCAGGAATAATAAGCTGTTCCCTTTGGGAGTTATATTCGTGATTCACTTGATTTAGATTTTATTAAATGATTTATTATGCACTAAGATGTATTTATTTTTTTGCTGATTTTGTATTTATCTGTATATACAATTTCAACGATTTTTTATGATGTTTTAAATAAAAACATTGTGATTTATTAACGCAAAACTAATTGAAATTAAAATAAAAACAAAAAAAATGAGTAATTATTGCTCTACTATTTTCAATTTTGCAAATTTCAGAAGTAATTGTTTTTGTCCGCTGGCATTAAAAAACACGGTTGCCTTTTTATTTGGCATATCCCCTTCAATATTGATTACTTTTCCTTTTCCAAAGCGGATATGTTCAACCAGCATTCCGGTCTGAATACTTTCCGGAGCATCATAATCCAATGTACCGGTTGCCGTCTGTGTTTGATGTTCTTTGTCTTCATGCCGGATGTCTTTGATGTTTTTGAGTTTTTTGTGCATTGCACGAACCGGATTTTCGGTATACAACGGTTTGTCACCATTGGGTTTTTCGTTCCGAACCGGTTGGACAATGTCATCAGCCCCCGTCAATTCAGGCAAATTAATATATTGATTATCTATTTCATACAAAAATCTGCTGGGTTTGCAGCGTATATGTTCACCCCATTTATAACGTTCATTTGTATATGAGATAATAATGTTTTCTTTGGCTCTGGTAAGGGCAACATAAAACAGGCGCCTTTCTTCTTCAAGGTCTTTTACTGAAAAGGCAGATCTTTTGGATGGAAATAGTTCTTCTTCCAGGCCCACAATAAATATATTATCAAATTCTAACCCTTTAGCGGCATGAATTGTCATCAGTGATACCCTTTCCTGGTCAGGTTCATCTTTCATATCTTCATGGATGAGTAATGATACATTTTCAAGATACCGGCTGATAGTAACCAGATCATCTTGTTCTTCATGGTGCTCGGAAAAATCTTGTATACTGTTGAGTAATTCCTGTACATTTTCAGATTTAGAAAGATTTTCCGGGTTTTTCTCGGGCGACAGATCATTTAATATTCCTGTTTTTTCAATCACCTCTTTTGACAGCTCATACGCGTTTGTCAGATGTTCTTTACCCGAAAAAAACTGAATTAATTCATGAAATTGCTGAACTTTTTTAAATTCCTTAAATTTTGCAGATGCTTCCCACAGGCTTATGTTCTGTTCATTGCCCAATTGCTCGATTTTATCCAGGGTCACCTTTCCTATTCCCCGTGCAGGATAATTAATAACCCGTTTAAATGCTTCATCGTCTTTATTATTTGTAATAAGGCGGAAATATGCAATAATGTCTTTAATCTCTTTGCGTTGATAGAAAGATAAGCTACCGTATATTTTATAAGGGATATTAAATTTCCTGAATGTTTCTTCGAATACCCGTGATTGTGCATTTGTCCGGTAAAGGATAGCCGTGTCCTTGTAATCCATAGATTCAGCATCTATTGCTTTGGCAACGCGGTATGCCTCATCCCGGTCAGATACTGCATTGATGGCTTGTATTTTGCTTCCGTCTCCTTTTTTAGACCATACTTCTTTGTTGATTTTTTGACTGTTTTTTGCAATCACACTGTTGGCTGCATTAACAATATTGCACGTGGAACGGTAATTCCGTTCAAGTTTAAATGTTTTGCAGCCTGCAAAGTCGTTTCTGAAATTTAAAATATTTTCGATTTTCGCTCCCCTGAAAGCATAAATACTTTGTGCATCATCACCTACAACACAAATATTTCGGTGGTTTTTAGCCAATTTATGTATAATTGTATATTGAGATAAATTGGTGTCCTGAAATTCATCCACCAGTATATATTGATAAAAATCCTGGTAATACTTCAATATTTCGGAAAAATCCCTGAACAAAATATTCAGATTCAATAACAGGTCATCAAAATCCATGGCATCAGCCTTTTTACAGCGCATAAAATATAGTTTATAAATATCGGCAATGCGCGGTTTTTTTGACCGCCGGTCTTGTTCCTGTATTTGGCTGTTGCTGAAATAAGCCGCGGGCGTTACAAGGTGATTTTTGGCATACGATATTCTTGAATGTACTTGTGCCGGTTTATATGCACTGTCATCCAGATTAAGGTCTTTTATAATCGCTTTTACCAGGCTTTTGGAATCTGAGGCATCATAAATTGTGAAATTTGGAGTATATCCGAGCTTTTCGCCTTCTTTCCTTAATACACGTGCAAAAACAGAGTGAAAGGTGCCCATTGACAGCTTATATGCTAACGAAGGAGAAAGCAGTTGTGCCACCCGTTCTTTCATCTCACTGGCTGCTTTATTCGTGAAGGTCAGTGCAAGTATGGACCGGGGATCAATGCCTTTATTCAACAAATAAGCAATTCTGTATGTAAGTACTTTTGTTTTTCCTGACCCGGCGCCTGCTATGACAAGATTAGGCCCGTCTGTAGAACAAACAGCATCTTTCTGGGCCTGGTTTAATTCTTTTAAATAATTCTCCAAATCGCTTTCCCTTAGTTATTATTAAAATCTTTATGTTATTTGGAATAACAAAACTCAAAACAAAATTAATATTTGTAATATGTTTTATTGTTGTTTTTCCCTTAAATTTTATTAACAATCATTCTTAATAATTATTGGTTCTATTGCATTTTTTTAATTAATTAGTATATTTGCTCTGCCATATAAACGTTGGTTAGTGGCAATATAAGGTTAAATAATAAATGATTGATGAACATTAAAATACAAATATTAATTGTTATTATCCTAAAAGTTTTGATATGCCTTACCCGGCAGTCACTTCTTTTTTCCCAGTCATTGGACAACCTTAAAGAACAGCAGCCATTATTGATCAATGGGTATCTTTCCACCAACCAGGTTTATACCCGTATGCCAGCTGATACAGGATATTTAGAGAATTATAATCATTATTATACCGGCAGCATTGTTTTTAATGTTTATGGGGTTACAGCCCCTTTCACATTTGTGTATTCAAATCGGGAAACCAACCTTTCATACCCCTTTAATCAATTCGGCCTGCACCCTTCATATAAATGGCTTAAAGCACATATAGGATACGCCAGTATGAATTTTACCCCTTATACATACAGTGGCCACTTATTTGCCGGGGGGGGCATAGAGGCCGATCCACCCGGTATATTCAGAGGGAAGGCCATGTATGGAAGATTGAAAAAGTATGTAGAATATGATTCAGCCCATCCACAGCATACACCTTCTTATAAACGTATGGGATATGGAGTGCAGGCAGGAATAGAAAAAAATGAACATTTCCTTGACCTGACACTTTTCAGAGGATATGATGTCCTGGAGTCATCCGCATTCATTCCCGAAGAAACGGGTGTATTGCCGCAGGATAATGCCGTGATGTCAGTCTCTTTTGGTGTCGCTTTAATGAAGAATATTCAGCTTAAAAGTGAGTATGCCAATAGTTATTTGACAACAGACAAGCGGGGAACAGCGCTTGAAAACAGCGCTAACTTATTTGAACCACCTACCTGGTTTATGCCTGTAAAAACTACCACCATAAGCCGTAGTGCGTTTAATGCCAATGCTACATACAACCACTCGCGATACTCGCTTGGTGTTGGTTATGAACGGATTGACCCGTATTATCAAACACTGGGAGCCTATTATTTCACCAATAATCTTGAAAATACTACATTGAATTTTTCTGCCAATTTTTTTGACCATAAACTAAGTTTCAGCGGAAATGGCGGCCTTCAAAAGGATAATCTTGACAAGAGTAAAGTCAATACCAGCAACAGAGTAGTGGGAAGTATGTCTGTGAATTATGTTCCCGGTGATAAACTGAACTTAAACCTTTCATATTCAAACTTTACCAGTTATACCAACGTGAGGTCAAACTTCGAATATGTGAATCAGACAGAGCCGTATGAAAATTGGGACACCCTGGATTTTAGACAAATATCTCAAAATATGAACCTGAACACCAATTACCGGTTCATTAGCAACGAAAAACAAAGGCATGCTGTGAATACAAATATAACGTACCAAACTTCTGATGACCAGCAGGGAGAAACCAGTAATAAAGGTGTATTCTATAATATCAATACTTCATATGTCCTTACATTAATCCCAGGCAACCTGAATATATCATTGTCATATTATATGAACCGAAACCAGGTGACTACATCAGACAGTTATACAATGGGGCCTGCAGCAAATGTATCAAAGCTTTTTTTGAACAAAACATTACGTACATCCCTCTCTTTTTCTTATAATGCTTCTGAAACCAACAATGTCCGTTCCGGTGAAACATATAATATCAGGGCAAATGCAAGTTATAAATTGAAGAAACGGCATAATTTTAATCTTAATGTTTTGCATCAGATAAGAGACTATAAAAACTCTATGCAAAACAAAGCAAATAAAACGCTGACCATTACATTTGGTTACACCTATAATTTTAACCTTATTAAAACTAAAAATGAACAACATGAGGAAGCATCAGCCGGAGAGCAATAATGTGACGGCTGTGAAGAATTTAAAGAGCAAAAAAATATGTAAATACATGATGTGTTTAAATAAAAATCTTTATATTTGTTCATAAATATATAAGGTTAAATACTATCTGTTTTAGAATAAATAAAAAAAGTATGAACCATAGAAATCCGCACGTTATAAAAAACGTGATATACATCATTATTTTGTTATTTGTGGTAAGCAAAACACTGCAAGGGGCAGGGGATATAAACAATAGTAATTCCGGGAATTCTTCCGGAGAAAATGCGGAAGTTGCTAAAGCACATCAACTTTTAGAAAAAATAACCGAAGCAGACCGTTTTATTAATAAGTTAGAAGAAGCCTGCACAATAGATTTACCGGTCGGGTTAGTCGCCAGAGACAAAATGGATGCCCAAAAATATGCTATCATTATTTCAACATTAAAAGTTGTAGATGGAAAATCATACATTACCGCTTACATGCCATTTACTATCCCAGGAACCGGGAAAAAGATAGCATTCAAAGGTACAGATATTCCGTTTTCATTTAATGGCGGTGTACAACCTCCTGTCGTATTGGAGCTGGTATCAGATGTTACTGTGAATATATCAAACCAAATGAAACTAATATTAAACGGAAATGGAAAAACTACGGTTTCATGGGATTGCTTCGGATTTAAGCAAATGAATATTGATGCAGACATATTGTTTGATTCCACACTGTTTATTCCGGAAAACCCCGATGGTACCCTTAAGAATGAGATGCTCAGGACACATTTTCAAACAAGTATAACCGACTGGAACAATTTGATGGTAGGGATTTCATTGGAGCCTTTTCAGTTAAAAGGGCTCAAAGGCGTAGGGTTTAATATTACTAATGCAGTATTTGATATGAGCGACTTTAAAAATCCGCCAAATCTCATGTTGCCTCCCGGTTATACAGATAATGGCACCTTTTTAAACGACAGTTTTACAACCTGGCGGGGAGTCTATATACAGGAAGCTCAAGTCCGCATGCCGCCTGAATTCAAAAAAAAATCAAATGCAACCAGCCAGCCATCTGCTGCCTTTGATACCAACACCGCTACACATCAATCAGCCCCCTCGCAACGGGTTACCTTTTATACACAAAACCTTTTTGTGGATGACCTGGGATTTACTGCTGATATCGGTATCCAAAATCTCTTAACACTGCAGGAAGGAGATATGCGCGGATGGGGCTTTTCAATAACAGATTTGCATTTGAATATCATGAAATCACAATTGACAGGAGGAGGGTTTAGCGGCCAGATTCATGTGCCACAATTTGAACAAAATTCCCTGTTCAATTATTCCGCTTCAATGGGAATGAACAGCAGTTATAACTTTACCGTGGGAATTACCGATTCCCTGAGCATGAACATGTGGGCTGCCAATTTGCGCATTGACCCCAATTCATATATTGATATTCAATTGATTGAGAATGAGTTCTACCCTTCATTAATGTTGAATGGCACCTTGTCTGTCAATGCACCGGTAGATAAAGATGACCCGTCTTCAAAAAAATTATCCGTTGCTTCTGTTCCTTTTCAGGGCATGAAAATTCAAACCATTGAACCATATTTTGAAGTAGATTATGTATCATTTGGAACAGAACAGAATATATTTTCAGGGTTTCCCGTGTCTATTACAGATATTGCTTTTATAAGTGATAGTCCGAAAGTGGGGCTGCAAATTGGCTTGAATGTGAATTTTGTAAAAGGAAGCGATGGCGGGTTTGCAGGCAACGGCCGCTTTACAGTATGGGCAGAAAGATATCAGAAAAAGTGGTACTATGATGGTGTAGAAGTCAGTGGCATTGCTGTAAATATTGATAAAGGCGAGAATTTTAGAATTCACGGGGAAGTAATGTTTGTCCGGGGAGATGAAGTATATGGCAATGGATTCAGAGGAGACCTGCGAGCCAAATTCGCCAAGATAGGGCTGGATGCTGTTGCGTTATTCGGAAGCATTAATGGGTACAGGTATTGGTTTGCTGATGCTATGGCCACTATCCCCGGGGGAGTTGCTACGGGGCCCGTTTCATTTTACGGGTTTGGTGGTGGCGCTTACTATCATATGCGGCAGGGCAGTATACCTGCAACACCGCTTACCGGCATCGGCAAATCGCTTTCCGGAATCAATTATATTCCTGATAAAACAACAAACCTGGGACTAAAAGCATCTGTTAAATTCGGGCTGGCTGCCAAAAAAGAAGCGTTTAACGGGGATGTAGAATTTGGTATTGGCTTCACTCGTTCGGGAGGTATCGGGCAGTTATCACTTGTAGGAAACGGGTATTTTATGACCAAGTCATTTAACCTGAGCCAGGATGCCATCATGGGCAATGCAGAAGGCATGGTGGGTAATAATGGAAATAATGAAGGGCAGCCAAACATACCGCTTGATGCTGAAAATGCAGAAATATATGCCAATGTAAGCATGCTCATGGACTTTACCAATGACGTGTTTCATGCAAACTTTAACGTATATGCCAACATAGCGGGCGGACTCATCAAAGGCGTGGGCCCGGGGGGAAAAGCCGGGTGGGGTGTCATTCATTTTGAACCCGGTGAATGGTATATCCACCTCGGAACACCAGAGGACCCCAATGGTATAGATGTAGCCGGACTGGCACAGCTTACCAATTATTTTATGGCAGGGCATAACATTCCGGAATTGCCACCACCGCCTTCTCAGGTTTTGAGTGCTTTGAATATGAAGGCAGAAGACTTTACACAGGGGATACAAAACAGCGGCTTGCTCTCTTCGGGGAAAGGCATAGCATTGGGGGCCGAGTTTTCATTTGATACAGGTGAACGTACATTCCTTATTTTTTACGGACGCATTGGTGGAGGTTTAGGGTTTGATTTATTATTAAAAGACTACTCAGGGTATTCTTGTAAAGGCAGAAGTGGTATCGGAATTAATAACTGGTTTGCACAAGGACAGGCATATGCCTGGGTGGGGGCTACCGTAGGCATAAAAGTGTCTTTGCCTTTTTACAAAGGAAAATATGAAATCCTGGACATGCAGGCAGGAGTCCTCCTGCAGGCTAAAGGGCCAAATCCGTTTTGGATGAGAGGTGATGTAGGCGGGCGATACAGTATATTGAACGGCCTTGTGAAAGGTCATTGCAAATTTACCTTTGAAGTAGGCGAAAAATGCCAGCTCCAGGGAACCGGAGACCCACTGAAAGACATTAAAGCGATTACCGACATTACACCAGCTGATGGAATGGAAGAAGTGGATATTTATACGTCTCCACAGGTGGTGTTCAATATCCCTGTCAATGAATCGTTTGAAGTTGAAACACTAGATGGAAGCAAAAAAACGTTCAAAACATCATTGGAGCATTTTACTGTTACCAATTCAACAGGACTGAAAATTGACGGAATCGTTGAATGGAATGATGACAAAACAACACTGGCATATAAACCTGATGAATGGCTTACATGGGATTCAGATATTACTGTTGATGTAAAAATTAAATTTTTGGAATATAAGAATGGCAAATGGGAAGATGTTAAAGTAAATGGTGAAGTTTCTGTTGAACAAAAACAAACAACTTTTAAAACAATTCCTATGCCCGATTATATACCTCAATACAATATTGTATACACTTATCCTCAAAACAAGGCATTTAATTTTTATCAGGACATTGAACGGAATGGTGTTATTAAACTGTTCCGTGCACAGGATGAATTGTTTAACACGGGCAATGACATTCAACAGATCGTCAGGTTGGTAAATCTTTCTAATGGCAATACCCATCGGACTTCATTGAGTTATGCGAATAAGCAAATATCTTTTGTTATGCCCAACCTGGATAATGGAAGCGTGTATCGGTTAGAACTGGTGAATGTCCCTTTGAATAGCAAACAGGCAATTGATTATAATGTAAAACAGGAATCTACTGTTTCTACATATTCTGATGAATCATCTGATGAAAGTACAGATATAGAGATAAATACACAGTATGCAGAAGGGGTTCGAAAGGAAGCCAAAGAAAGGGTTTTTTATGAAATGGTGTTCCGCAACAGCCAATACAATACCTTGCAGGAGAAGATAAACCAATTAAGCATGTCTGATGGAGTCCGATGGGAAATATCCCCGAGGGTACATAGCATTACAGTGAATATTAGGGGCGAACGGTTTGATAAATATGAACTGGCAGACAGCGGGGCTATCCGGTGTAGTGTTATAGCTGATCAAACACCCTGGTACCTCAATGAATTTAAACCATACCTTGAAAGTTTGCCGGATGATATCATTAACAGTATAGAACCATACCAGGTACCGGATGAATGTGCATACCTGTTTGAGATGGGAGGGGAGCGCAACCTCACTGATAATGAAATTGAGCTGGGCATGGCATTAGACGATCAAACACTTTCAGGCATGAAAAATTATATAGCACGTTATTCTGAACAATACTTTGACGAACTTAGGGTTATCGCATCAAACCTTGCAACCACTGCTTTTTATACTGATGAAGAAAAAAAAGTAGTCAGGGATTTATTGACCAAACCCTTTAAACCAATTACAAACGGAACGTATCCTGTGAAATTAAAATATTATATCCCGGGCAATGATACCCCGGTATCTGAATTTATTTACCAGATAAAATTGTAAAAAGAGCATGATGAAGATTTTTGATTTACAACGTAATAACATAACATATACAGGTGAAAGGCAAATGTGTCATCTTCATTTCCCTTTCTCCATTCATCATTCATCATTCATTATTTATAATTAATAATTAATAATTTAAAAAAATGAATCGGCCTATTACATACCATACACAAAAATATTTTTCGTTGCCTTTGACAACCCCGGAACCACAAATAAACGTTTTCCGCAGCGTCCCATTCGAAAACGTTGTCCGTAGCGTCCCATTCAAAAACGTTGTCCGTAGCGTCCACGCTACGGACTCTCCAAATACTTTGTTCATGAAGCCCCCGGCACCCACGAAACCCCCAATAGCCGTTGTCCGCAGCGTCCACGCTACGGACTGCCAAAATACCTTGTTCATGCAGCCCCCGGTAACTCCAAAACCCTCAATAGCTGTTGTCCGTAGCGTCCACGCTACGGACTCTCCAAATACTTTGTTCATGAAGCCCCCGGCACCCACGAAACCCCCAATAGCCGTTGTCCGTAGCGTCCCCGCTACGGACTGCCAATTAACCATATCCCCCGTCCGTAGAGTCCCTGCTACGGACCATCCAAACTCACCAAACACCCAAAACTCATCCACGCTACAGACTTCCCAATCAAAATCATTAAATGTTATCCGCAGCCTCTACGCTACAGGTTTAACAAAACTTTACGCTATTTTCGTCATAGCCCTCTTGTCTTTTGTCTGTCTTCCGTTTCAAACAAATGCACAGGAAAAAAGCCGGAAGGAACAGCAGTTGTTTTTAATTGCCAGGCCATTGCCCGATTCCATTTTATTGCGTTGGGCACCTGCTAATTATTTTGCATGGAAAAACGGAAATGCGCACGGCTATATATTAAAACGGTATACCATCATACGCGACAGCAGCCTGTTATCCAATCCACCGCTTGTTGTGCTTGACAGCAATATCAAACCCATGCCGCTCAATGACTGGGAGCCGCTTGTAAAGCAAAACAAACATGCAGCCCTGGCTGCCCAGGCTTTATATGGCGAATCATTTGAAGTGGGATTGGATGAACAGGTGAATCCCATGAGGCAGGCATATTTGAAATCAGAAGAACAAAAACAACGCTTTTCATTTGCATTGTATGCAGCGGATGTATCCTCAATTACAGCCCGTGCTATGGGGTTGATGTACATTGATACCACGGCCCGTGCCAATGAAAAATACCTGTATCGTATTATCATGCAGTGGCCGGATACATTAAACAAAGCCGATACTGCTTCTGTGTTTACAGGCATTAGTGAATACGAACCGCTTCCCGGGCCGGTGGGATTTTATGTGGAATATGCTGACAAGACAGCGCTCCTGCGCTGGAATAAATATGTGCATAATGATATTTACATTTCCTGGGAAATAGAACGATCGGATGATGGAAACAATTACCATCCACTTGAGAAAGGCAATATGTTGCCCATAGAGAAAAATGAATCTGCACAGAATGAATATGCTTATGCGATTGACTCTTTGCCGGATAATAAAACAACATATTATTACAGGATACGGGGCATCAACTCATTCGGGGAAAAAGGCCCGTGGTCGGAACCTGTTCACGGACAAGGTGTGGAACGTATTAAAGGTGTTCCGCACATCACCCGGTATACCGCAACAGATAAGGGGGTGATATTATTTTGGGAGTTTCCTGAACAATATGAATCCATGATCGAAGGATTTAAGGTCATGCGCTCTGTGCATGACCAGAAAGGGTATGAAGTGCTCGCCGGTGGACTTTCCCCGGATACCCGCAGTTATACAGATAAAGAACCTTTGTATACCGGGTATTACAAAGTCATGGCATTCCGTGATACAGTGGCTTCCAAAACCTCGTATCCCTTTTTGGTACAACTGACAGACAGTATCCCTCCGCATAAGCCAAATGATCCGGCCGGCAGGGTAGACACTCAATACGTGGCACACCTGGAATGGGAACCCAATACGGATAATGACCTCCTGGGATACATCGTCTTCCGCTCGCAATCCGGGAATGATGAATATACGCGATTGACGGACAAATATATACCAAATCCTTATTTTAAAGATACACTAAATAAAAGGAATTTGAATAGCCGTGTATATTATATGATTGCAGCGTTGGATGAACGGTATAACCAGTCTGAGTTTTCAGGCCCTGTGGCCATTCAAAAACCGGATATGATCCCGCCGGCCAATCCGGTATTTAAAGCTGCAAAACCTACCAAGTCCGGTATTGAATTGTCCTGGATACAAAGCAGCAGCAGTGATTGCAGGAGCTATACACTGCACAGGAAACAAGTCAATGATACAGCCTGGAAACAGGTTACAGAACAACAACACGACACCAAAGCACAGCAATTGGTGTATACAGACCGGGATGCACAACCCGGGGCCACGGTGCATTATAAGCTCACAGCCTTTGATGAAGCAGGCAATGCTTCCGGGCCTGTCTATTCTATAAAAATACAGCCATTGAAAACAACACATGCCCGGGGCATTAGACGGGTATCCAGGACTCTGGATATGAAGCACGGACTGGTACGGATCAAATGGAAGCAGCCGGACGGGCCTGTGCAAGGGTATAAAGTTTATAAAAAAGATAATGAATACCCATACCGGTTGTATAAATCGGTGGAGGGTACGGAAAATGTATTTAATGACCGGGGATTGAAGGCCGGCAATACTTATATTTACAGAATACAGGTGGAGTATGAAGATGGTAGTACTTCCGGCTTTTCGAAAGAAATTGTAATTAAAATGTGAAGCTGTTATGAAAAGAAGAATACTGAAAACAAAAGACAGAATTCAGAATACAGAATTCATACGGTGTAAGAGCAAACAAATATTGTCCTTAACCGCTCTGTACCCCAATATAAACGATGTCCACAGTGCAAAAATAATAGATGTTGTCCGTAGCGTCCCATTCAAAACCGTTGTCCGTAGCGTCCACGCTACGGACTGCCAAAATACATTGTTCATGCAGCCCCCGGCAACCCCCAAACCACAAATAAACGCTGTCCGGAGCGTCCACGCAACGGACACTCCAAATACCTTGCTCATGCAGCCCCATATAACCTCCAAACCACAAATAAACGTTGTCCGTAGCGTCCACGCTACGGACCCACAATTAAACATTATCCATAGCCTCTCCACTACAGCCCAAAAAACTCCTCCCAAACAGCAAAACTATTTGAGGCTTCTCTCTCAACAGCCTGTATTTAAAAATGTACTGCCATCCATCGCATCCATACTGCGGACAGTATCAGCCTGTATTTTGTTTTTTATAGTTTTTAATACAGTTATTGCTGATGATGGTTATTTTATAAAAATTGATGTAGCCAGTTCGGTGGATGCAGTGAACAAAGGTTTACCATTGATATGCTATGATCGTAGGGATGGAGATGACGCTTATCCATTTTTTTATACAGACGGTAATGTCAGTTGCGGAATTTCTAAATCTTCTGAGTGTTCAATAAGTCAACATAATATGGAGTGGGAGGATTTATTTGATAATAATATACACATGGAAGATAGCAATGGTAGTAAGAAAGTAAATAGCAGAATTTCTGTTATATCTCATTATTTTGATGATACTGAAATTGAATTATGTTTTGGAGAAACCGCTAGCGATTATACAGAATTTAGTATTTCAGATGACATCAAGTTTCAATTATATGATGAAGGAGAAGGGTGGCAACGTCAGTGCCCGGAATCGAATAAAGATTATGAAGTCATCTGGTTTGAATTCAAATCATACCATATCACAGATTTCTTGAATATTTTCGATAGTGAATGCCTGACTTCAGCAAGCAATACCACTACATTTTCATTTAATGATTTTAACGAAGTGGTGACATGGGTAGAAGACATTTATATCCAGGTGCTTGATGCACAGAATAATCTGGTGAATGAAATCAATGTGGGCACATCCAATGCTTCTGTAGAAATATCATATAATGATTTAACAAATGGAAACCCAGAGTACTATTATGGCAAATCCTTGTATTTCCGTACAAAATTCACATTGCAAAACTATTCACCATACCCTTCATGCACCCGGAATTATATTACTGACAAAGAAGAGCACCGCACTTATTATAAAGCCCTGCCGGATTTTAGTGTTGAAGGAGATTCAGAGCACCTGTTTCAGGCCTGTTATCCCAAGGTACGGGTAAAAGTCGATGTCTCCGATGATATCAAAAATAAACTTGATGATTATCAATTCAATGTTAAGCCATGTGATGCCCCGGAAGAAAAAGCCAATATTGCTAAGATGGAACTGGTGACAGTAAATGGGGGGGATTATTTGCAGTATAAAGATACAGTTGATGAAAAATCTTTATTATTCCATAATAAAGCCTTGCATCCCTGTGGTTACCTGCATATTATTCAATTGACCAATAGTACAGCAGATTCATCTAAATATTGTGCTGCAGAAGCCCCGTTTTGTGTAGAAACTAATGATATCCCCAATCCACTTACCATCCAAAGCATTAACCCTACCGAATACACCTATTTATCCAATACCTATCATTACACCAAATATGACGACCCGAATTCATGCGATGTATCGCTTACCCTTGAGGACAACGGAGCACAGTCGCGCCTCGGTCATTTTGAATATAAACCATCCTCCGGTGGAAGCTGGAGCAATGTGCCTGATTATACAGAGCATTCAGCTACTGATTATTCCCTGACAGGGTTTCCGCAAAACAATAATTACTATGTACAGGCAGTGGATAACGACGGATGCACAAGCAGTATAGAGTCAACCGATTCATTGCTGGCACCCATGAACCTCACAATCACTGAATTCAGCAAAACACCCCCTGTCTGCCACCCTGCTAATACAGACCATGAATTAGATTCACTTGCCTCCATTGAAATTGAATGGTCGGGCGGTATCGGGCCGTACACCCTGGAGATACAATACATTGATGAAAATTTGGATTGGCATGTCCTGTATACCCAGGACACTATTAAATCGAATGACGATAATGTTTCTATTCCATTGTTATCTCCACGGGATTATTATGTAATCGTGATCAAAGATGAATACAATTCCCAGGCTTCGGAAACATTTGAACTTTCGTATCCCGGAGAGATCAGGTTATCCGGTACAGCACACGATTTTCTGTGCCCCGGGGACTTCAATACCGGGAGTATTACATATAAGCTACAGGGATTGGGAACAGATGATACAGCTGTGTTTTATCTTAAAGAAAACCTACGGAATTTAACTTCCTTGAATGATTCCATGTGGACTACCGGCAGGGGGTTGTCAGAAGGCTCTTACAACATCCGTGTTAAAAACCAACAGGGCTGCTACGATACTGTGAACGGGCTGGTGATTGATGAGCCGGAACCCTATTCCATTCATACCAAAACTCATCGGATTAAGGAATATGGCGATACAACCGGCGTTATTGAGTATGATATTTTTGGAGCAAATGGCGGATACCGGCATTATTTACTTTATAATAATGATACAATCGTTAAAGAATATTCTCAAAATGATAATTATGGCTGGATAACTTCATTATGGCCAGGTGATTATACTTTGTTTTTCAAAGATCAAAATAATTGCTGGTCTGATGATACAATGTTTAAGATCATACAACCCCAAGCGCCTTTGACATTTGCCGTAGATTCAGTAATCAACATAGATTGCTATGGTAATCAAAACGGGAAAGTTATTTGTCAAGCAGAAGGTGGGTGGCCACCATACAATTATCTTATAAATGAGACATATTTTACTCAGGATACTATTATCACCGGCTTGTCCCAGGGCCCCGGGGATATTATTTTATTTGATGATGAAGGTGTTATGAGGAACGATTCTTTTTACATTGAAGAACCGGAGCCATTAACAACAATGTTCACAGTCCATAACCTTTTATGTTATCACGATTCATCCGGATTTGTTGATTTTGACATATCTGGTGGTACGCCTGGATATTTTGTTGCTGCTGATACGTCTGAATGGACTCCGGGAGATACTCTTTCCGGTTTGGCTGCATCTTCACACCAGTCTTTATTTGTTAAAGATGCCCATGGATGCTTAACAGACACTTTTGCTGTAATTACGGAACCACCGGAACTTATCATTGAAATGGATTCGGTTAAGAGGTCATTGTGTAATCGTAATGATGGAGCAATATATACACATGCCAAAGGCGGAACAGATGAATATACATACTCATGGTTTTATATGGATTCTGCAAAACATATAGCGCAAAACAGCAGCAGTGCCGATAGTTTATATTCAGGGCTTTACAGTGTTGTTGTTATGGATGGTAATGCTTGCCATGATTCTGTTCTGATAATTCTACCTGATTCAAATGGGCCCCGTATAACAGATTATGCTATAGATTCTGTTTCATGTTATGGAGATAGCGATGGAAGTGTTCGTGTATCAGGAGTACAGGATGGCTTCCCTGGATACAATTATTTTCTTAATGGTGACTCTGCTGGCCTTAACAATATGAATTTACCTGCAGGCGAATATCATTTTAGAATTTTAGACCAGAAGAATTGCAAATTTGATACACTTTTTAAGATACATCAACCTTTACCTCTTAATATTACCGGAAACATAACATCACCCACCTGTTATAATTTTTTTGATGGAAGTATCTCTGTCACTGTAACAGGAGGGAATGGCGGATATCAATTACAGTGGGATTCAGGTGGTACGAAAAATGCGATAAGAAACCTTAATAAAGGCTATTATACAGTGATCGTTACTGATAGAAAATCTTGTTCTGCAGAACGTTCATTTAGAGTTATTCCGCCTCCGGCTCCAGAGATTGGCTTCCGGCCCGATTCGGCTGTCTTGTGTACAGGCAGCACAAAGCAACTGGATGGAGGCAGTTTTTCAACATATCAATGGATGAAAGGCGACACAGCCATCTCTTCTGCCCGCCGCATTACCCTTGGAGAAACGGGTATCTATGTACTCAATACATGGGATTCTAGCGGGTGCTTTGCTACCGATACATTTAAACTAATTGTCACAGACACGCCCCTGGATGTGTTATTGTTTTTACAAGACAGTGCCCTCATTGGCGAAACGGTTGAGGCCATTGATGTGACATGGCCGGTGCCCGACAGTATTCGGTGGGTAACTGATGCCCCGGTGGAATATCATGACAGCAATGATTGGTCATATTCATTTACCAGTAACCGGGAAACCCGTATTCGCTTAACACTTAGGGCTTGGTATGGAGGATGTTACAGCGATTCCACCAAAACCATCATGTTTTATAGAAATGACTCTGTCATTCCGCAAAAGTCATTAACCTCTGAACCCCTCATAACAGGATTCCAGGCATATCCCAATCCCAATACCGGCACCTTTTTTATTCGTGTGAAACTCAGCAGAACGGCAGGGATTACCCTGCGCCTGTTCGGACTTGAACACAGTGGCGCCGATGGGTTGTTGGATGTCAAAAATCGTGCAGGCTTTGATGAATATGAAGTCTCATATAATATTAGACACCTTAACCAGGGTATGTATTTAATGGTGTTAACAGCAGGCAATGAAAAACAAACCCTGAAAATGATTATTGAATGAAAAAGGATGCAAATAAAATAATACAACAGTCGCGTGAGCAGGGAATTTTTTTCACGGCGCACCCGCGTGATCGAAAAGATCACTTCGCTTCATTTTATTTCGCTCGTGATGACGTTTTCGTGGGTTTAGTCCCGTTGTTTCCTGTTGCCGGTAGTCTCCGGTTCAAAACTGTTGTCCGTAACGTCCAAATAAAAAACGTTGTCCGTAGCGTCCACGCTACGGACTGCCAAAATACATTGTTCATGCAGCCC
>CAYMKE010000027.1:0-19703 GCA_964390955.1 uncultured Bacteroidales bacterium
ATTCCAAATAAAACTATATTATTTTGCAAATTATCAGGAATTTACATGATTATTAGGACTTATAACTTGTTAGGTGTTTCGGGAATGCAGGGTGTAAGTCTCCCGATCTTTCAGTTCGGGACAGGCTCTTACAGGCTGGCTGAAACTTGTGCCGATGAAACACGAGAGCTTCAACCACCGCCAAATATTGATTGGCGAGAGAGGCACAAGCCTGTTAGCAAGCTGCAAGGCGGTTTTTCGCAAGGGAAACGCTGAAGAAAGCAGGACTGCAACGGCGAAGCCCTCATGAATACCATTGAAAAATAATTAAAACCAAAAAAAAAGTGGTCATTATCGGTATAGTTTTTCGGCTCTTGAAACATTGTCTAATTGTTATTTTGTTGTATTTTTATTCAATCTATCCGCTGTAATTATTCTATTGGTATAAGAATTAATTGTCAGTCTAACATTTCTGTTCTCGTTTGTAATATAAATATTTTTTCCTGTTTTTTGAAATCTTGTTTTGTCTGTTTCTTCAATAATTCCATAAATCATTTTCTCGATTTCATCTTTTGAAAGTTGTATATTCAGCTTATTATTAATCCTTTCATAAACAAGGTCTGTATAGCAAATTTTGTTTAATATTTCTGTTTTATAATCTTCCATAAAAAGTTTTGCTCAATCTGTTTGATTTAGGTTTATGTGCCTGTCTCACAATGACCGCAACAACGTTTTGGCGGTATGTTTTGTTGCCGATTTCGAAGCACTTTTCTGTCAAGTTGCATAGAAGTTTATTAAATGCAGAAACGCTGAAACCTGCACTGTCCCGGCAATAAAATATACCGCCTGTTGTGTGCTGGCTATTTTTTCCAAATTATCGGAACATTGTAATTCTCAAATTGACTATCCTTGGTTATAATTGTCATTTTTTCAGTCAAAGATTGCGCAATAATAATTCTGTCAAAAGGATCCTGATGATGGAACTCTAATTTGGCATTTCTTAATATTTGGTTTGTTGTTATTGGTAATGTTTCAAAACCACTTTCCTCAATTATTTCGAAAATCGTTTCCAAATCAGATTTTAAATCAAGTCTACCTATTGAATTTTTTATGCCTATCTCCCAGTATGTGGCAATACTAACGTAACAATTATTTTCTTTGTTTTCAATTATCTGTTTAGTCTTAAAAGGTAATTTGTCATTGTCGGTAATGAACCAAATCAATGCATGTGTATCAATTAATAAATTCATTTTAGATAATCATTAAATCCTTCAATTGGATCATCAAAGTTGTCTTTCATTTTTATTAGTCCTTTTGCCTTACCTGATAATCTTTTTGTGTTTTTATTATCATTTTTTTTTGATTTGTATTTTAAAAAATCAATAAAATCGGCCACTTCAGATTTTAAATTTGAGGGTAATCCAGACAATTTCGTATATAATTGAACATCAGTCATAATTTTATTTTTTATAATTCTCAAATTTACTAAAATTTAATCAGATTCTATCTTAAAAGTCGGATTATGTCTATTCGAGGATGCATTTTTTAGCTTGCACACAACGAATGGATAGTCACACAATGGTGACTATATCCTAATTGGGTTGAAGTTAATAAATTTATTCATTATATTGATTATCAGACTTATAACTGCCAAAATGAAATATTTTATACGCATTGTTTATTTGTTTTTTATTAAAAAATTTTACAGTAAAACTAATAAAAAAATTAAATATCCAAATTATCTAATGGACTTATTATATTATCAAACCCTTTTGTAGTAATATGTGTGTAAACCTCTGTGGTTCTGCTGCTTTCGTGCCCTATTAAATTTTGGATATACCTCAAATCAACTCCATTTTCCAGGCAATGTGTTCCAAAGGTATGACGCAAAGTATGCATGGTTACATTTTTTTCAATATGGCAATTCTCTGATTGAAGAAATTTTGTTATTTTAGTATAAAGGGTGTCACTACCCTGGAAAATCCATACTTTTTTTCTAATAAAATTTTTCTAATGCTGATCAACCCGGAAAATTCATTCTATTAGCTTTGTGCAAATGCAAGGCGCCTAAGTTCTCAGACATAGTATTCTATTTACTCACAAAAAAATAATTTTTTAATTGTGTTCGTGAGCTAAAGGTTCAAGGGCTTAGCAACGAAGCAGATGTGCAAAGATAATGGTAAACATTACCTGTTTTTCGCAAAGGTACTTTTATTGTTCAAAGAATGTCTCCCGTTAGATGATTGGATATGCCATATTCCGCGACTGAAATACTGACCTCTTGGCCTCTGACCTCTGACCTCTGTCCTCTCACTAACATTGCAGTAGAACCATATTTTTAAATTTTTACAATCAATTCCCTTCCAATTGCCAACTGCTAGCAGCTAAAAGCCAACTGCCTCCTTTAATCCTTTTAACCCAAATACCGGTTATCTGTCAACCGGTTTTTTAGAAAAGTTAATCTCCCGGTATCTGCCTTCAAAAAAGATATTAGAAATGCGGACACGGCACAGATGTTGGTTTTTTTTGCCATTCTTTTATCTTGAAATTGAACACCAATGATATTTCATGGGCGCCTCCTGTTAAATTTCTTAACTTTGATATTGTAAAATCATAACTATATCCTACGTTCATATTTTCAATTTTGTAGCCCATTAAAAAAATTAATGCATCGCTGCCCGGGAAATTATTTTTTAAAATTGGCAATCCCCTGTACCATATTCCAAAAACAAGGGGGTTTTTATGGTAGTAACTTCCCAATTGAAGCTGTTTGTAATCACCCTGTATATTATATAAAAATGCAACTGTTAAACTTTCTTCAAAAGATAATAACAACTTTCTTTTTAAGGGCAATCTGTACCCTCCAAATAATGAAATCTTTAAAGGAATCAATGCCTTATCGCCAAATAATGATTGATTTGCATTCAATAGGTGGTCAAATGTGATGCCGCCCCAATAAGTTTTACTATACGCAATCACAGACGTAGCAAAATCAATATCAGATTTTAATTCATCAGGAGTAGAAGCAACACTATAATTAATATTTTCAGCTATCTCATCATAAAAAAGCAGCAAATCATTGTTAATACTCCGCTGTGTATAATATATATGTGTTCCCGGCCTCACATGTATTTCCTGCGTTATTTGAAAATCATAAGAATACAGTGCTCCGATATTAATTGTGCTTAAATTTCCGTTTCCTGCCACATCATTTGCAAAAAGAACACCAATGCCACTATTTATTTCAGAAAAAAAATGATCAAACGAAAAGGCTCTTGTAGTAAACGCCTTGCTTACTTCGGGCCATTGGTTCCGGTAATTTAATGCCACCCTTGATTTCTTGGAAGAAGTGCCTGCAAATGAAGGAGCAAGATAAAGAGGGGTAGAGTAAAACTGGGAAAAATGTGGATCCTGTGCATGAAGCTTTATCCCCATGCAGATCAATAATAATATGTTTATGATGTATCTCAATATTCAATGTATATTTTTGTTTTTGTAATTAATACAACCCACAAATATAATTGTTTTTTATTTGTCCGGTCATCTCAGCAGGGTTACACTCCCAACCCGCTCTTCTGTTTTGCCGGTTACATATTTCACTTCCACTTTATAAATGTAAACATCCTGTTTACATAAAGTGCCCTTGTAATAACCGTCCCATCCTTTCATCGGATTACGTGTTTCAAAAAGTTTTTCTCCCCACCTGTTAAATATTTGCAAATGATATTCTTTGACATTATTATGCAATGGATGAAATATTTTAATTCCGCTTTGAATATCTGTAGTGTCATATTCGCCTGTTGTTGGCCCGGACTGATCAGGAATAAAAGCATTAGGGAATTCCAGCCTGAGTGGAGCGGTAACAAAAACGGCGTTTTCAACAACTAAAGAATCAACACATCCGTTTATGGTTGAATCTTTGAGCATTACATCATAAAACCCCGCTTTTGAATAAGAATGGACGGGCCGCTTTTTGATGGATGTATTTCCATCCCCAAAATCCCAATAACTATAATCAGAATAACGCGATCTGTCATTAAACTGAATGGTTGCATCAGGCAATGAAATGGTATCATTTTGCGGATAAAAATCCACCAGCGGCACCTGGTATGCTTCCACATACTGGTAATCATAATCTTCTTTTGTTTTTTCACCTTTTACAATAAGTTTTACAATATATACTCCTGCTGTATCATAGGTGTGGGTTGGAGTAAACTGTCCTGTTACTGATGCCCCGTCTCCAAATTCCCAAATAACTGTATCTGCATATTTATATAATGCATCAAAATGAATGGTGAGCGGCGTACATCCTGTTGAATCAGGGATTACAATTTGTGCCATAGGTTGTGGAGGGTCAATCACGATTTCTTTAATCGCATAATTATTGCATTCCGGATGAGAAGGATTGGATGCAACCACTTTTACCTGAAAGATATAATTGTCTTTTGCCTCAGGCCATACATCATAGTGTTTTTCAAATTGTGCCGAGTCGTTTGAAGAATTGGTGTTATCTCCGAATGTCCAGGAATAATTCCAGTTTTCCCTGTATTCGGTCATATTATTTACTGTCACCATAGTATTTTCGTCAAACACCTGGAAATCGGGTTTTACTGTAAACAATGGATTGGGTGTAGAATAAATATCAATGCCTTTTTGAACCGTATCCTTACATCCGTATTTTGATCTTGTAATCAATTCTACAGTATATGTTGTGTCTTGCCATGCAGTATTATCATAATAATGATCCGGGTTAAACTCCCAGGAGATAATGCCATCGCCAAAGTCCCACCGGTAAAAATATCCGTTTCTGGACTGGTTTGTAAAACTTACTTCAATAGGATCACAACCACTGGTATCATACTGAAAATCTGCTGTCACATTCGGAAATACTTGTATGGGTGTAGAAATACTGTCTTTACAACCTCCGGAGTCTGTTACAGCAATCAGTTGAATCGTGTAATCCAGTATTTCTATTGAATCATTATAAAATGTATGTGAAAAGCTTCCTGTATCTGTGGTTGTATTATATGTTCCGTCACCAAAGTCCCATTGATAGTATGCTGATGTGGCTTCGGAATAATTAAGTCCGGTTGCTGTAAAAGGATGGCAATCAGTAGATTTATCAACAATTAAATTGGCTTTAGGCACTGCATACACTTTAATTTCTTTGCTGATGGTATCAGCACAATTGTATGAGCTCACTCTAAGATTTACTGTATAAGTAGTATCTTGTGTGTTACTAATATTAATAAATTCATGAGAAGGATTTTTGGATTTTGAGGAGTGCAGGTCACCAAAATCCCAGTAATAATTCAATGCGGCCTGGCTTGTGTCTGTAAACTGAACTGTAAACGGATGACACCCTTTGTATTCCGGCGACACATCAAATCCTGCAATTACTTTGGGGAATACAGCAACCGTATCATAGTATTCTTCCTGGCATCCTTCATTATTTATTACTCTTAACCTTACAGGATATTTTTTGGAAATGGTATCCATATTTTGATATGTATAATTGAAATCAGCCTTGTTGTTTCCTGTATACCGGAGGGTATCTTCGACGTACCAATAAGAGGTATCAATCTTTCCTGTTGATGCGTTTGCCAATGTAGTTGTAAATGGCGGGCAGTCAATATAGTCTTCAATTGCAAACAAAGCATCCAGGTATGGATTCACGCGTATTATCGTGTCTTTTAAATCTGTGCATACTTTGTTCGGAGCTGTCACGAAAAGGCTTACATTATATTCTCTAACCGTATCGGAATTGTTCCATTCATAAACATGTGTAACAGAATCCGGTGATATAGATGTTGTTCTGTCATCCAAATTCCATAAATACGTAGCCGCTCCCTGCGACTGATTATAAAACCGGAATTGGGCAGGATGACACGATACATATTTGTCGGGGCTAAAATCGGCCATAATCTGCGGATAAATGGTCACATTTTGTGATAAGCTGTCTTTGCACTGATGAGAATTTGCCACCTTAAGTTTTAAACTGTAAACAGAATCATTTGTGTATCCTGTGTTTTGATATACATGAGTAAATATGCTGTCTGATGAAGTGTTCAGGCTTTCCCCGTCACCAAATGTCCAGAAATAATCCGGGTTTGAGGCAATTGAATTGTTATCAATCGTCACTGTAAAAGGAGTACACCCTGTTACAGAGTCAATATTAAACTGTGCACTGGGAACGGAAAAGACTGTCACATCTTTACTCAATGAATCACTGCAATTGGCTGCTGTTATTTTAAATTGTACAGTATATACAGTATCATTTGTGTTGTTTGCATTCTGAAATGTATGGGAGGGGTTTTGTTTAATTGAGGTATGATCATCCCCAAAGTCCCATAAATAACTTCCTTTCCCATCTGACACATCGGTAAATTGAATAAACAACGGATGACATCCACTGTCAACAGGTGAAATATTAAAATCTGCATCAAGATAAGGATATACAGCTATCGTATCATAATAAACATCAGAACAATTTTCGGTATTGGAAACATAAAGGCGTATTGCATAGGTGCGTTCCGTTGAATCAGGATTTGTTAATGAATACGTTACATCCGTTGTATCATAAAATGTATCCATATGGATATTATTAACAAACCATTTGCAGGTATCAATTTTTCCAATGGATGCATTTTCAAATTCAACGTCAAACGGGGTGCATCCCACATAGTCTTCTACTGAAAAAACAGCTTCAAGATATGGATTCACTGTAACAGTTGTATCAATATTATCTGTACACTGATTGTTCCCGGATGTAACAAAAAGGCTTACACGATAAAATTTTACGGTATCAGTATTATTTTTTTCATATTGATGAAATGTTGAGTCGGGGCTGTCAGAAGTTGAATTATCGCCAAAATTCCATGAATACCGGGCTGCACCTTGCGATGTGCTAATAAACTTAAATCGTGCCGGGTCACATGAATTGTACTGATCTGCTGTAAAACCGGCTTTGATGTCCGGATATACTGTTATATTTCTCGTTAAACTATCTGAACAACCAAAGGTATTGCTTGTAATCAATTTTAATGCATACACCGAATCATTGGTAAAACTGGTATTGGTATAATTATGTGTGAAAAGAGTATCAGAAGTAGTGGATTGGGTTCCATCCCCAAAATTCCATGTATAATTATCCACCCCTACCGATTGGTTATGAATTGTTGCCTGAAATGGCGGACAACTATAAACAGTATCCATTGCAAAATCCGCTTTAATGTATGGATAGATGTTCACGGTATCATACATTGTATCCCTGCAAAAATATTTAGACTGGATGGCCAGCATGATCGTATCAATAATTAATTGGTCTGTTTTATTGGTATAAAGATGTTGTGGATTCTTTGCTTTGGAAGAACTTCCATCCCCAAAATCCCATGAATATGAAAGCTGGTATCCTGACGATGCATTCGTAAATTGAACCATCACTGAATCACATCCACTGGCCGGGGTCAGGCTGAAGTCTGCATTTACCTGTGGTGATACTCTCACCTGGTGTGTAGACGTATCTACACATCCTTCTTCATTCACGCCTGTTAATTTAATGGTATAAAAGTGAGGAACCGTATCAGAATTTGTAAACAAATGGGAAATGGTTGAAAACGATGTAAATGTTGTGTCTGTCCCATCCCCAAAATCAAGGAAGAACGTATCCACACCTATTGAATTATTATGGATTTGAGCTGTATAACTGGCACAAGAGGAGGTAGAATCAATGGTGAATTCCGTATGTATATATGGATGTACAGTAATGCTTTTGTTGGTTGTATCCCTGCAAAAATAAGACGAAACAGCAATCATTTCCACATTGAATATTGTATCATCTGAAGTATAATTCTGATATACATGTGAAGGGCTGAGCTGCCCGGAACTACCGTTGTCTCCAAATTCCCAGTAAAATAAATCCGTTGTATCTCCTGTTGATTGATTGGTAAATAATATATCCAATGGAGCACATCCAATGGTATCACTCGCCTGAAAATCTGCATTAATCTGAGGATATACAATCACTTCGCGCCTCATGGTATCAATACAAAAATCTGATGAATCGGATCCATAAAGCACAATGGTGTGTACTTCAGCGGTATCCGAGTTATTTGTAAATGTTTTTGGCGGTGGGTCGTATTGATTGGAATAATTGACCCCGTCAATCTGCCATAATTGTGTAATCATTCCTCCTATTCCGTATGATGTGTTTGTTATATTAACCGTTAACGGCGAACATCCCTGCACCGTATCAATAGCAAAACTAACATCCAGGGGATTGCCGACCAGGAGATTGACCTCTGCTGAGTCTACTTGATTACAAGCGCCATACGTATATACTGTGTAATTAATACTTTTCTTTGGAGTACTGATAGGAGTAGAAATATATGGGTCATTCAAATATGTTACGGGTTTCCATTCATAGTTGGTACCTCCTGTTGCAATCAGTTGTACAGGCTCCTTATAACAACTTTTAATTCCTGTCTGGCCTGTACCTGCTACAATCCCTTCTGCAACCACTTCATTGAAATCGGAAAAATAGCCATAACAGCCGCCTGTGCGTTCGTCTCCATTCATAATGCCGAGATGAAAAATATCTTTTGTATTGATTAACATATTTGAGCTGCCAACCGGAATATCCCCTTCCATGTGTAAACTTGCAGCGGCCCAGGGTGTTCCCGGGATGTCTTCAAAATCGCCCGCCTGAATAAGTGTAGGATCGCCATTCAGTTCAAAATCTCCTTCGGCTCCATTGCGGACCATTATATTCAAAATAAACTTGCTATGAGAAGTATACCGGGCAAACCCTACTTTTGATGACCCGGTGCATTTATCTATGGCCGGCAACACAGCTGCTCCTTCTTCGCATCCATCACCGCCTCCAGTGATATGCCATACATAAACAGGTTTATCTGCTTTGACATATGTAATGACTTCACCATTGTTCGTTTCATTAATAATGTATGGTTCTGTTTCTTGCTGATGAATGGTTGTCGTCACTGTATCTCCGTTGATAACATCAATGATCTGAAGAGATGTATTATTTTCAGTTCCAAGAATATATATCTGGTCATAAGCAGACCCGGCATCTTTCAGACTCCCTTTCATTACAATATATTCTTTCCCGACAATAGGTGCCATAACCCCTTTGCTGTTCATTGCTTCTAAGGGGATGGTCTGGTCGCCGATCATATCCTTGCACCCTTCTTCTATTTTGGAATCTTCGGTAATGGTTACGGCAATTTTTTTCCCGTCAGTGGTAATCCGGGTTCCTCTCAGATTTTTATCCACATCCCTTTTGTTCTCGGGAATAACGGAATACGTCTCACCTTTATTTAACGTAATATCAAAAGGTGCTGATCCCATTCCCATTACAGGGTTTGTAGGAAATACATGAACTGTTGTATTGTCTTCTGTTGCTACAATATCAATGGCAGAATAAGGGGTTGGAGTGTAATTCCCAAGATTCTGTGCTGTTTGAAATGAAGCATAAAAATCAGTTCCTAAGGCATTCCTGCCTTTTAATGCATAAATGTCTGTATTAAAATATTCTGCTACTTCATAATAGCTTGTAATTAAATTTGTGGATTCAATATATAATCCTTTATTATTAATTGTCATCGGAGGATAATTTTCTAAATTTCTAAGCATCACACTATCAGCATGATCCATATTGTTCTTCACCAATGTAATGGTTTTGGATTCATTGGCATTAAGGTTTACTGTAATGGCCTGAAAACCATCCGGATTTGTAACAGCATCGTATTGATTTGCCGGCTGGGTAATGGTGACTTGTGCCGGCAGTTCCATAGCAGTTAAGGTAAGGTAAATAGGTACAGCTCCCGGTTCACTCGGATTCCCACCATGCCACCACCAATGGCCGCTGGTTATATTGGGGGCAACAAACCAGAATTCCATGTCAGTTTGTCCCTTTACATCTAATCCGCTTAGAATAATAAATAATAAAAATATATGTCTTAAGTATCTTTTCACTGCAATCAAATTTTAATACAAAAATCTTTGTCATTACTATAAATTAATACGAAAATAAACAAAAAAAGTTCGTGAAATGAAACTTTTTTTTTGTCCTATCGTACTATTTAGAGTAATATAAGTCACTTTAACAATTAAAATTCATGAACACAATTACCCGGTTAACCAGCATTCTTTTCCTTTGTATATTCAATGTTAGCATTCAGGCACAAACATATTTTACAGAAGGATTTGAACATGATGGCAATAAGCCATTAAACTGGTTTAATGAATATGTTGCATATGGAGAAGACTGGAGTTATAAAAATGGTGGCTACGGAGGAACATTTAATTTTCCTGATACTGCTTATAATGGAAAATATAATGCTGTTTTGTATTATAATAGTACTGCACCACGCATTACCAAATTAGTTACCACCCCCATTGATCTTGAATTTGCTATAAAACCCATGCTTACGTTTTGGCATGCCCAGGTGCCGAATGGAGGGTTACAGGATGAATTAAAAGTTTATTTTAAACAGCATTTGGATAGTAGTTGGGTATATCTCAATAAACATTATGATGAGGCGGTGTATGAATGGACAAAACGGGAGATTTTTTTACCTGACAGCATACTGTCAACCACCTCATATATTGGATTTGAAGGAATAACAGGGTGGGGATTTGGCACTTGCATAGATAGTGTTTCCATTATTGAAACAGGCATTATTCCCATTCATCTTCAAAGCGTGAATGTTTCTCAATATCCTGTGAATAACATTCCATCAGGATATAAACAAATACCACTGATTAAAATAAAATTAAGCGCATATGGAAACAGTGGCAATTTAATGCTGGATTCAATTGCTTTTCAAAGTTTAAATGATACCAATGAGCATGTTTCTCCTGATGGCATCAAACTATTTACTACAAAAAATTCTATTTTTAACAGTGAAAATGAAGTTGGCGTATTAAACGGATTTACAGATAATAAAGCTATTTTTGACAATCTGAATATTTCTTTGTCTTCCGGGTATACTTATCTATGGTTAACCTATCATTGCGACACCTCAGCTGTTGAAGGAAGCATCCTTGATGCTGCTTTATGTGAAAAAAGCATCAAAACCATCATTGATACCAATTCAATTACTTTCAATGAACATATTTACAGGAATGGAGACAGCATCTATTATGTTTTTGGAGAAGACACCAATAGTGTGCCCATTGTAGATTATTCTCCGTCGAATGACATTTCACCGGCTGGAGAAATAACCATAACCTCCGGAATTTTTTATGATGATTTTGATCAGGGCATTCCATGGACAATGGATGGAGAATTTGAAATAACTGCTCCCCAGGGACTCGGAGATACAGTGTATGCCAATCCCGACCCGGATAATAGCATTACCGGCACAAATATTTTGGGATACGATTTAACAGGAGACGGAAATTATGAGGCAAATATGGATACCACCTATTGGGCAGTGAGCCCTGTGTTTAATTGCAAATATTATAAAGATGTGGAAATCCATTTTTATAGAAAATTAAATACTGATTGGTACGATGAAGGAAACGGAGATAAAGCAGACCTTCTGGTTAGCAATGACGGGGGAAATACATGGCAAAAATTGTGGAATAATGATAAAACGGTGGTTCATGATAAATATTGGGACATCAAACAATATTCCATCCCTCAGTTCACTAAAAAAGATTCATGCCGGATTAAATTTGGTGTGGGGCCAACAGATAATTTCCAACCAAAAAAACTAAGTAGTTGGAATATAGACAACCTTGGAATAGGAGGAACAGAAATTCAATGGGATGTAGGCATTAAAAAATGGATTTCCCCCACTCATGGCTGTAATCATACAGCGAATGATACGGTAAAAGTGATTATCAGTAATTATGCCGGCAAACCCACAAAAACCCCCATTCCTTTGATGTATTCATTTACAGGAAGCAGCACACAAACAGCTATAGATACTTTTCACGGAACGTTAATGCCTGGACAGGATACGCTATTTGTTTTTTCAAAAACAGTAGATCTTTCCAATGCGTATAATTATGATTCAAGCCAGATTTTTGCAACAACCTTACTTCCTACAGATCAATATACTGAAAATGATACCCTCTTCAGAAATTTATTGGTTTTCCCGACTTATCATCTTCCCTATGCTGATGATTTTGAATCGTCCGATGGTTTTTGGATCCCGTCCGGAAGAAATTATACATGGGAATACGGAGAGCCTGAAGGATTTCATATTTACGAGGCCTCTTCCGGCACCAAAGCATGGGTCACAGATATAGATTATAGATACAGCAATAATGACTCGTCGTTTTTAACAAGTCCCTGCTTTAATTTCAATGATCAACGATATGCCATTATTCAGTTTGACTATATTTTAGACCTCGAACAATATAAAGACGGGGCTGTAATGGATTACTCTATTGATGGGGGGGATACCTGGACACTGCTGGAAAAACAAGATGACGGCCCTGCCAATTGGCCCTGGTATAATAATGACACCATTGAAAGCCTGGGTATTAAAGGATGGGATACAACGTTTTCCAATTGGAAAACAATCAAACAAATCCTTCCTCAGGAAATTACAGGTCAATCCAAAGTGCAGTTTAGAATACGATTTGCCAGTGACTCCGATAATGTAAATGAAGGAATGGGCTTTGATGACTTTATGATATATGAAGTGCCCGCCTTTGGTGTTGATTCCATCACTTATCCTGAAAGTGCATGTGAATTATCGCCTGCTGAAAATATTAAAACAGCCATTACAAATTATTATTTTGATACATTGCATGCAGGTGATACATTGCATATTGGGTTTGATTTCAACGGAGACCCTACAGTGATTGACACATTTGCCTTATCCAAAGACCTTGCCCCGGGTGACACGTTTTATTATACATTAAAAAACACCTTTAATATGTATCAATCAGGAACATATGAATTGATTGCATATCCTGTTTTCGATATGATTGCATCGGCAGATGATACCACTAAAAAAGATTTAGATATTATCAATGACACCGTGAATAAGTCTGTTGTAGTCAGGAAACCATATGTAGAATTTGGCGGGACAAAATACACCTGTTATCCTGATACAATTATTTTAGACGCTTACCCGGGCCCTGATAACAGGTATGCATGGCAAAAAGCAGGCTCTAGTGATACCATTTCCAAAGATTCTGTTTATCATGTGCCTGAAGAAGGAATATACAATGTAATTGTAACAGATAATTCAACCGGATGTGTTGCTAAAGACACTGTAGAGATCGTAAGACTCATAGCAGACATCGGTGTTTCCAATATTGCTTATCCTCAAAGTGACTGCGAACTTGGAGACAGCGTTCCTGTTGCCATTGAAATTACTAATTATGGCACAGACACCATCCGTGCCAACTATTATGTTGTTGCCGGATATCAATTTGAAGGTGGTTTGCCGGTTTCCGATACATTCATGATTGCAGATACCGTATATCCTGATAGTACATATATCCATTATTTCGACTCAGTAGAAAATATGCTCGCTGAAAAATCTTATCATTTTGTGGCATATATTGATACCATCCTGACTACATATAAAGAAGATGATACCACGGTAAATGATACTGTTGATATGAATGTGCATGTATGGGGTTACCCAACATTTTCTATTACCCCTCAGGATACTGTGCACGTGGGATTCACCTTCCGCCTGAATGCACGCCAGGGCGATACGACATATAAATATTTTACATGGGAAGATGCATCCACAGATTCTACATTATTAATAGACACTGTTGGTTATCCGGATTACTATACAGTTACAGTAGCCGATGTCCATAACTGCCCTGCTGTAGATTCATCGTTGGTTACGTTGGTCATACCCGATGTGCGTGTCACTGAAATAATAACCCCGGTAACTACATGTGGTGATATGGTCAGTGAACCAATAAAGATCGAAATAACAAATGTAGGTTCTGATACCATTCGTCCCATCACACCAATTCCGGTTGTATATCAGGTTAATACAGGGTCTGTTGTAAAAGATACAATTGTGCTTGCAAGTAACTTTTATCCAAATGATTCTTTAACATTTACATTCGATGACTCTTTGGACATCACAGCCGGGAACACGTTTAATTTTAAATCGTATACAGCAATGGCCAGAGATTCTGTGAAAAGCAATGATACCCTTACCACTCAATTAACTACTTATATATTACCCACGGTTGACTTAGACTATGGAGAAGACGATACCACATACTATGATATTGCAGAATACACCCTTGATGCAGGATCGGGATTTACAGGGTATCAATGGCACAATAATGATACAACACAAACATTCGTTTTGAAATCCAGTTCGTTTACAGGTGATGATATGTATTCTGTAACTGTAACAGATACAAACGGATGCCAGGCATCAGACCAGATTAAAATAAAACTCATATATACTGATATTTCGGTCTTAAGTATCCAAATGCCCGACACATCCTGCGGACTTACCAAAAACCACCCTGTAGAAGCACTTATGAAGAATAACGGCACAAGGCCTTTAACTTCAGGAAATATCTTTATGAGCTATTCTGTAAATCAGGGCAACCTGGTTCAGGAGACATTGCCGGTAACAGATATTTCCGACACCATTTTCCCGGGAAATACATTTGTCTATCAATTTGATTCAACATATATAAATAAAAATGTGGGATCATTTGATTATGAGGTCATCGCAAAAATATCCAACGATATTATAACAGGGAACGACACGTCCGGTAAAACCATTTATTCAGAAGGGATGCCGGAAGTGGTTTGGAATTACCCGGGCGATACAGCCTATGTTGCATTTCCTCATGATTTAAGCCTGGCACAATCGTATGATGCTTACCATTGGCAGGATGGATCAACCAATACTACTTTTGAGGTAAATGCAAGCGGAACGTATTATGTAACCGTATATAATACAGCTAATTGTAGTGCTAATGATTCAATTTATATCATTGAATCATTTACAGATGTTGAAATCACATCAATAACACTGCCTGACACCGCATGTAATATCAGTCCATCACATAATATGAATGTGACATTCACCAATATGGGAACCCAAACATTAAAAACAAATGATATCCGGTTGGGTTATATTATTAATGGTGGAGATATTTTAACTGAAACATTCAGGATTACAGATATAACCGATACTGTTGCCCCGGGTGAAACATTCACTTATGCATTTGATTCAACCATAGCACTTTCGGAAAACGGATCGTACATGTACAAAATCATATCATCAACAGATAATGATAGTATTTACTATAATGATACACTCACAAAAAATGTATATTTACATGGCATCCCTGATATTGGCTGGAATGGTGATACGATAACAAAAGACCTTCCTTATGAAATAACCATTTCAGGAAGTTATGCATCTTATTTATGGGGTGACGGGTCAACGGATTCGACATATACTGCCAATGCAATGGATTATTATTATGTCACAGCGACCAACTCAAAAGGCTGTTCAAACAATGATTCCATTTTTATTGAAATTTATTATGATGATATCTCCCCGGTTGCATTAACTCATGATACTGTTTGTGGAATAACGGATATGTATCCTCTTGAAGTGACATTAAAAAACAAAGGCACCAATATACTGACTTCTAATCTGGTTACAATTCGTTACATGTATGACCAAAGCAATATAGTAACCGAACAATTCCGGGTAAATGCCATTCCGGGAGGAACAAATATATACCCTGACGAAACATTTGTTTATACATTTGATTCTGTGATACAACGCAATGGCCCCGGTAATGTGGATATAAAGGTCATCACAAATCTTTCAGGCGATTTATTCACACGGAACGATACTCTTGAGGATTTTGCACATCTCCTGGGTGTTCCTGAAATACAATGGGAAACAGCCAGTGATACACTTGAAACAACATTTCCTCACACACTAAGCTTAACCAATACTTACCAGGCGTATCTTTGGAATGATGCTTCTACTGCATCTACCCTTGAGGTTGCCCAGGAAGGCTTATATAGCGTAACAGTAACAGCAATGAATCAATGCAAAGCAAAAAACTCTATATTTGTTTCGCCTGTAGGCATTGAAGAATTAGCAAACGATCATTTTGATCTGGATATTTTCCCTGTTCCTGCTCATGAGTTTATCAATATTGAACTGAATGCAAAGAGCAACACGAATTTTATGCTTAAGATGTATAACACACAAAACCAACTTGTTTATGTATCTAAATACAGAAACAAACAATACATCTCCGAACAATTGGATGTGAGACATTTATCAAGCGGACTTTATTATCTTGTTATTTCAGGTGATAAAGGATACGTGCTGCGAAAAATTATGTTGGAATAGTTATTCTTTTTGTATAAATACAGCTTGTTCCAGCTTTTTTAGCCTGCGGAACAATTGTCCGGATGTTAAAACGAAAAAAGAATTTATTTTAAGCCCTGCTTTTTCAAAGGCTTTAATAACCCAGGTATTGCATGTGCGAAAAAGATGATATTTCCGTTTTGCAAGGTAAAAATGTTCTGCCTTTCCATAAGCTGTACTAAGGATAATCCTGTTTAATGAATCGCGCTGAAAACTCTTTGAAATATACATACAAAGTGAGTTGAACTGTCCACTGTCCAGTACAATTTGCATTAGATTCGAATGCTTATAATAATGCTTCACAGAAGATCGTATTCCTGTATATTTAATAACAGCAGTTGTAGGGAAAAGAACAGCTCTCAGGGCAAGTCCAATGCCTGGGTCTATATGTTGATAATAAAATTCATCACCCCAGCTGATGTCAATATAAGAATATTTTTTATACTTCGCTATTCCGGGACACATCTCCGGTGATATTTCGGATGTCTTCAGTACAATTCCGGTATGCCATGCATGCTGAGCTACATATACGGTATCACTTGCAGAAATGTTTTTACAACACAAAAATGTACTTACAGCTAAAGCGACAAAGGCTGTTTTAAAATCTATCTCCTGGCTTTTCAACAATTGTTGAATTTTGTTTATTGTTTAACCAATAATATAGTACACATAATATCTATTTCCTGGCTCACAACCAATCCTTCTGAGAAAGACCTGTTCCAATCCACATTATAATCAAACCTGTTTATTTTCCCTGAAACTACAAATGCAGCTTTGGTTTTATCCTGGTTTTCAACCAATCCATTGTATTTAACATTAAATTCTTCTGTTTTTGTTTTTCCTTTAATGGTTAGTTCGCCAACCATTTTATATTTCTTTTCTCCTGTTTTTTTCATTGATGTAGAATGAAACCGTATCTCAGGATACTGCTCTATATAAAGAAAGTTCCGGTCATTTTTTAAATGTTTATCCCGCTTTTCATTATCGGTATCTATGCTGTTTGTATAAATGACTATATTGACTTCAGCACCGTCAAAACCCTGGCCTTCTGTTGTAATTGTCCCTTCATATTCATTAAACTGGCCATATACATCATTGATCCCCATGTAAACTGCCTTGAATTGCAGCTTGCTATGGTCCCTGTCAATTTCCCATTTTATATTGTCCTCTGCATTAGCTATAACAGACGATAGAATAAATATGAATGCAATATAAATGTTATATTTTTTCATGACACATCATTTTTAATTATTTTAAAATCAATCAACTTAAAAAAATAATCAAAATCTGTGCCATATATTATATGACTTTTATTGGTAAAAATACAGTTGAATGTTTAAATACCTCTGCTGCAATCCAGGCTTCACTGTTGGACAAAGGATACACTCAATAGTCAGTCTTTAAAAAATATATTTTTAAATTTTCAGCTATATACGCCGTGCGAAATTTCAGGGCACTTTTTAATATACTTGACTTTATGGACGCTTTATAATTAGCTTCTTATTTATTAATTTTTCATTTATTTCCAACTGAATAAAATATACTCCAGTTTGCAATTCAGATACATCAATCGTTTTCTTCTTATTTTTATCTATCATTGTTTTGATTAGCGTTTTACCAGAAACATCCATTAGCTTAATAATACCACTCATCGTTTTCTCCGAGGCAATATTTATTACAGATTTTGCAGGAACCGGATAAATAGATATTTCTACATCGTTAACGTCAAAATAAATAGTAGATGAATTAGTAGCTAAGACAGTAATATCTTTGGTGTCTTCAACAAGTGTTCCATCTGTAGAAGTTGCAGTAACAGTGACAGTTCCTGGAGATGTGCCTGTAAGCATGCCATTGCTATTAATGGTAGCTATACTTTCCTGGTCAACACTCCATGCCACTGAATCATTTAACGCGTAGTCAGGAAATACTTCTGCATGCATTTGTAACGCAGAATCAACATAAATTTCCGTTTCCCCGTTTGCTGAAGTAACATGAATGGTATTTACAATTTGAGGATAAAGAGCTATGTCATCAATCCACAATTGACTTCCTATCTCATATGACTCTGCTATAATATTACTGGACGAGATGATTATTAATACTGAATCCTGATCAGATGGGTCTGTTGTTATTGAAGTCATATCAAAAACAAATTTTTCAAAAGAGGGCGTTGTAGAAAGCTGTTTTATTGATGAATTTTGAGGTGTAGGATTCTCCTTGCTTAAATCCACATTCCCATTAACTACTCCTAAAAATGCCAAGTCATTGCCTACAGGAGCATACTTGCAATAAGCAACAATGGAGTCAGGCCATTGATTGGTTATCAACCCTCCGGCAGGAGCATCTCCTGCAATATCTCCATTATGCAGGAGATTAATTGGCCCCTCACCCGTTGGTTGACCGGGGACAGTATCACTAATTAAGGTTATACTATAGGACCCCGAATGTGCATCATCAGATTTTTGCACATAAGATGTATCTGCCATTAATTCTGTCATTTGATTATTTGTATTCCAATCTGCCGGATTTTCAAAACTATATGACTGTGGGGGTGTCCATCGCTCAAAGTCATTATTACCAAGCGTATCTCCAGGATTTAGTCCTGCTCCTTTCAAGTAGAGGCTGTCAAATTGTATCCATGAGCCCGGAATTGCTTCAGACCAATTTTTAGTTGTTGAATTGAACACCAACTGAATCGTATCTGTTCCTTCGACATGCATCGGCATTGCAAAACGGACATAGTTTTCAGAATTCATTGATGAGGTGAAGTATTTGTCCCCATAGACGGTGCCGTTTTCAGAATAAATATAGACCCGCGCGGAATCATTTGGCATGATATTGCTCTTGAAATACCCGATAAGTGAATCGGGATCACCGGTAATGATAAGGCCTTGATCCCATATCTGAGGGTGAACAGAAAGATACGCGGGAACAGTATCTCCATCCAGATCAACCTTGGTTGTCAGACGAATAGCATATTCTCCGGAGTAGCTATCTGTAGTTCTTGTAACTCCACCGCCACCGTACATGTTCGAGTCCAGTTGAAAATTATTCGTGTACCAAAAATCTGCCGGCTCGGGCAATCGCTCGATGGTGGTTGATTCCCATTCCTCAAAACCTGTTGGCAATGATTGTGACATCATCAACTGATTTACTAAAATATACAAAATACTTACTAAAATAAACTGTTTTTTCATAATACTTCCTGTTTTTAAATTAATTCATAATTGCAAAGATAAAATTTATATTTTTTTGTAAAAATTTTTATAATTTTTTTTGCTCTATGTTAAACATTTCATATGTTTATTTTTAATTTTCAATGGTCATATGGAACCTCCTTTTAGCTGG
>CAYMKE010000028.1:0-19051 GCA_964390955.1 uncultured Bacteroidales bacterium
CAGCTAAAAGGAGGTTCCATATGACCATTGAAAATTTAAAAATAAACATATGAAACCAGCTATGTTCATTTTAGCAGGAATTCTTTTTGTATTGCTTGTTTATATTATCATATTATCTTTTTATAAAGGTGATTATGCACGGGAAGAGATTGTTTTCAAGAGCCCGGGAAACTATGTTTCTTCGATTGACACGATTCATATAATGTCATGGAATATTGGGTATGCCGGGTTAGATGAAACAATGGATTTTTTTTATGATGGGGGAGAACAGGTCAGAACATCCAGGAAATGTGTTCAAAAAAATATGAACAATATTATTTCGTTTCTCCGCAATCAAAAAAATGATATATACCTGTTGCAGGAAATTGATAAAAATTCAAAAAGATCGCATTACACCAATCAGATAGATATTTTAAACAAAAAATTCATGGAATACCATAGCGCTTTTGCTATGAATTATAAAACCTGGCATGTCCCGTTTCCTCTAAGAAAACCATTAGGAAAAGTCAATTCGGGTTTGTTGACATTAAGCCGCAATATACCCTCAAAGGTAGTACGACATAAGCTTCCCGGCAAATATGAATGGCCTAAGCGGTTATTTATGCCGCAAAGATGCATGTTGGCCAGTCATTATACACTTACAAACAAAAAAGAATTAATCGTCATTAATATACATCTTTCTGCTTTTGACCAGGGAAAACTTAAAAAGCAAGAGATGGAGTATATCAAAAATTATGCATATAAAATGTATAACAGAGGCCATTATATTATTATAGGTGGAGATTGGAACCAATCTCCACCGGGTATACAACCAAATTTCAAAAAATATCAGAAGGAAATAAACGTGCAATACATTCCTGAAAATGATTTTCCTAATGAATGGAAATGGGCTTATGATTCCGGGATACCAACAAACAGAAGTGTAAAAAGTCCGTTTGATAAGAACCATACTAAAACATCTGTTTTAGATTTCTACCTGGCCTCGCCCAATGTAGAAATAATGCATGTACAAACAATTGATTTAGGATTTAAATATTCAGATCATCATCCAGTTGTAGCGTCATTTGTTCTTTCTGAATTTTAATTGTAAAACAAAAACAAAAAATCAAAATCAAAGATGATATTTATCAATTGTTATTGAAATATTAATGTTAATAAATACAATTTTAGTATATTAGCATAATTTTTAATATGTTTTGCAGATTGATAGCGAAATGTATACATAACAAGGAGTGTAAAAAACTATGAACATGAATAAAGACATGCTGTCTTTATTAAAATAAAGAACGAATAGATATTTTTTGGCTTGGATGATTGCAAAAAAAATAGTTAATACGAACTAAATAGATGAGTGAAAAAATCTTAAAGGCACTAATGCAATTATTTGCAATAATTGCAGAACCTGAAAGTAACCTGAAGGATAAGAAATCAATTGTACATTCATTTCTTTCAAAACAGATCAATGAGGATCTGGTGAATGAATATCTTAAAATATTTGAAAGCTACTATACAAAACACCAGGCTAAGCAAAGGGAAAAAGGCAAAAGAGTTATTCCGCTCAGTTCTGTTAGAGTCTTGAAAATATGCACAGAAATAAATGAAGAATTAACACAGCAACAAAAAATAGTCGTTTTAGTTCAATTGCTTGAATATGTTAAGTCTGATGATGACGAAGAAAATATAACAGCACAGGAAGAAGAATTTATTGCAACAGTAGCGGATACATTTTTTATATCAAAAGAGCATTTTGAGCAGATTAAGCAATTTGTATTATACCCATTTGAACGCATACCTGATTCAGAGAACATTTTAATTATTAATTCAGAAAAAGATTTTTCGACCCAAAAAGCAAAACATATCTATTCTGAAAATTTATCCGGACAAATCCGTGTTATCAACATTGACCAGGCCAATATTTATCTTATCAGGTACATTGGCGGCAATGAGATGTATCTCAACAGCCAGTTGCTGGAACATGACAAGGTCTTTGTTTTTAAAGCCGGAACATCTATTCGAAACAGCCGTGTCAGGCCTATTTATTACAGCGATGTAGTAGGCAGCTTTATAGAAGATAAAATCACGTCAAAGATTGTATACCACGTAGATAATATCCTTTACCGTTTTAATGACGGGGGGATTGGTTTTTACGACATCAATTTTTCAGAAGAATCCGGAAGGCTGGTTGGAATTATGGGAGCGAGCGGTTCCGGTAAAACCACATTGCTCAATGTACTAAATGGAACATATAAACCTTCTGAAGGTAAAATATTGATTAACGGATATGATCTGAATGACCAGGAAAATGATAATCTGGAAGGATTAATTGGCTATGTTCCACAAGATGACCTCCTGATCGAGGAATTAACGGTTTTTCAGAACCTCTATTATAACGCTAAACTTTGTTTTGATGATTATACAGAAGAACAGATTGTTTCTACAGTAGAAAACACACTACGCAACTTAGGGCTTTTTGAAATTAAAGACCTTCAGGTGGGCACTCCGTTGAATAAAAAAATCAGCGGCGGACAACGAAAACGATTAAACATTGCATTGGAGCTGATCAGGGAGCCAGCCATACTGTTTCTTGACGAACCCACATCAGGACTTTCTTCAAGAGATTCAGAAAACCTCATGGACCTTGTAAAAGAGCTTTCACTTAAAGGAAAGCTTATTTTTGTTGTCATTCATCAACCCTCTTCAGATATCTTTAAAATGTTTGACAGGTTGCTGATCATGGACACGGGAGGATATTTGATCTATAACGGAGACCCCATTGAATCACTGATTTACTTTAAATCCCAGGTACACCATGCGAACTGGAGTGAAAGCGAATGCCATTGCTGCGGAAATGTAAACCCCGAACAGGTATTCAACATTGTTGAAGCCAATGTAGTGGATGAATACGGGAACCTCACGCAACAACGAAAAATTGCACCAAAAGAATGGTGCAGGTTTTTTAATGAGCATAAAGAAAAGAATGAAAACAACCAGAAAAAAGTTGAAATCCCCGATTATATTCCCAAGATTAATTTTAAGATACCAAATAAACTGAAACAATTTGCATTATACGCGAAAAGAGATATTTTATCCAAATTTACAAACACCCAATATTTAGTCATTAATTTTTTAGAGCCTCCTATATTGGCGTTTTTACTTTCATTTATTGTTAAATATTATAAAGTCACCAGCGAAAGTGGATATACATTATTGAGCAATAACAATATTCCTGTATTTATTTTCATGTCGGTCATTGTAGCAATATTTATTGGACTTACTGTGAGTGCAGAAGAGATTATAAGAGACCGGAAAATATTGCAGCGGGAAGCATTTTTAAATTTAAGCTGGGGAAGTTATTTATTCTCAAAAGCAGGTGTTCAAATTATTATATCTGCTATCCAGGCATTTACATTTGTGCTTGTTGGAAACAGTATTGTTGAAATAAAGGGGATGTTTTTTGAATATTGGCTCATTCTGTTTAGTGCATGGGTTTCTTCTAATATTATGGGACTTTTAATATCCGACACATTTAAAACCGTTGTTACAATTTATATATTAATTCCTTTTTTAGTGATTCCGCAATTGATTCTAAGCGGGGTCATTGTGAAATATGACGAATTGAATCCAATGATCTCTTCTCCAAATAAAATCCCTTTTTATGGAGAAATAATAACTGCACGTTGGGCCTATGAAGCATTGGCAGTTCATCAATTCAAAGAAAATGAATATGAAAAAATGTTTTATCCATTTGAAAAAGCCATGTCCGAAGCTGAATTTAAAAAACAATACTGGATCCCGGTATTGAAAAATAAAATCGGACTCTATGAAAGAAAACATGATCATCCCGAATATAAATCAGAGATTAGCAAAGGATTAAAGTTAGTGAAAACTGAAATCCGGGAAGAGATGGATAAAAATCCTAAATTTAAATTTAACTATTTGGATCACCTGTCTTTTGAAAAAATGACAAAAGAGGTAGTAGATGAATTATATACATATCTTGATTTGCTTAATACATATTATATTGCATTATACAATAAGGCAAACCGCAAAAAAGATGATGTTATTACCGCATTTCATGAAAAGGAAAACGGGAGAAAAAAATTTTTGAAATTAAAAAGGGATTATCATAACAAGCAACTTGCTGATTTTGTTACGAATAGTAATGAAATGCAGCGCATCATTGAATATGATAACCGCTTGTATCAAAAAATTGATCCTGTGTTTTTATATCCAAGGCATAATTTCATAAAAGCACATTTTTATGCACCACGTAAAAAGTTTCTGGGATCATATTATGATACATTTTGGGTAAACTTTGTGGTAATTTGGCTTTTGTCGGGGCTTTTGTTTATTATGCTATATTACAGAGTTTTACGAAAAATGATGGGGCTTTCAGATACTATACAGGTTATAAAGAAAAAATATTTCAACAAACAAAATGAATTCGACAAAAGTTGAACATTGTTCGTGTTATGTTTATGTCCCCCTTATCCTGATTTTTTTTTAATAGTCCGTCAATAAAGTCGAAAATCATTCATTGCAGGCCTTGATGTCGTTGTTTACTGGAACGATTTTTGATCTCATCAATCAGCACAGACCTGATACGATCTCCTGCAGATACATGAATATATTGTCCTCCACCGTATTTTGCCATATCTTTCATTAAATCAATGGCCATCTCGTCCACACCGAACCCAATAATAGAGATTACAACACCGTTTTGATTGTATCTTTGTACCATCTCTTTTAGTTCACCACTTTTATACGTCCTGCCGGTAAATTTCCCGTCGGTTGCCACGATAATCTGGTTATTTCCTTTTGGGATGTATTTTTTCCTTGAGATTTCATAGGCAGTGGTTAACCCTTTTACCCCATTTGTAATACCACTGGGTTCGAGTTTTTCAATTTTTCGTTTTATCCGGTTTTTTTGATCTCCTGTAACTGATTCCAGGATTATATCTGCTTCTCCTGCATAGGTGATAACCGACACATTATCAATTGAACGGAGTACATCAACCAGGCTCTTAATTCCGCTTTGTAGTGAATCAAGTTTATGGTCCTGCCGCATGGAGAGCGATACATCCAGAAGCAATACAATATTATTGGCAGCATACTCATCAACAGATAATATGTTGTTACCGGTTTCTCCTTCAGAAGAATATGGAGTTTCTGGCGGGTCGGGATTGCTCTCTGCCACAGGTTCAGGAGCAATATATACATTTTCATAATCTTCAAGTGGCGTTAGTCTAAAAAATAAAACAGGTACTGATTTTTTCAGGAAAAAAGATTTGGTATAATCTTCATATCCTTTTTCATTAATATTAATTTGATATTGGCCGATTTTTAGTTCACGGATCAATTTACCTTTTTCTCCCACCTTGTCTTCAAATTCATTGGAGAAATTATGAGTAAAGTCAATGTTTGCGTTTGGTACCGGTTGGTTCGTATTTTTATTTATCACGTAAATTTCACGTACATTTAGATTTTGCTGATTAGGAAAGCATTCTTCAACAGAAACCACGTTCCCGGTAACATTCAATATTACAGGATCAGGGCCTGCATTTGTTAATACCTTGATTTGTTCTTTGAATTCCCCTCTGCGGCCATAATATGGATCAACTTTTATACTTGCAGTATCGTCAGGTTCAATAAATTGACGTCTATATTTCACTCGCAGGTCATCAGAATGCTCTACAATTAAAATCGCTAAAGGTTCATTGCCTGTATTACGGAATCTGAACATTGCAGGAGGATAATCCAGGTTGGCAATCCTGCCAAAATCATGCTGCTGTTTAAAAAACCGGATTCCGGGTTGAGCATAATTTATAATGGGTATAAAATATAAAATCAAAAAGAAAATGTTAAATGCCTGGTTGGTCTGGTTTTTTTTATTCATTTATGATGTGCTCCTTATTTTTTTTTGACGGATAAATGTTAAAAATAATAAAAAATTATATATTTGTTTTTTACTTTATCGTAATAGTTTATTAATTAATAATGTTTATTTTATGATTGTTATTACCGGAGCTGTAGGATTTATTGGCAGCAATTTATTGAAAAAGCTAAACAAAGAAGGTTATAAAGACATTATACTTGTTGATGATTTTTCCAATCCGTTAAAAAATAAAAACATTGAAAATAAGACTTATTCGAATAAAGTTCATAGAGACGATTTTATTGAATGGATTAGTAAAAATCAAAAGTTTATACAGTTTATAATTCATTTGGGAGCACGCACGGATACGACTGAATTCAATAAAGCAGTATTTGATGAACTAAATCTTAATTATAGTAAACAAGTATGGAAAAAATGTGTTAAATACGGTATCCCCCTTATTTATGCTTCATCTGCTGCAACATACGGATTGGGTGAATTAGGATATGAAGATCATCATGAGGTCATTCCCGAACTTAAACCATTAAACCCTTATGGTGACTCTAAAAATGATTTTGACAAATGGGCTGTTAAGCAAGAAAAAAAGCCATTTTTTTGGGCAGGGCTTAAATTTTTTAATGTTTACGGGCCAAATGAATATCATAAAGGCCGAATGGCTTCTGTTATTTTTCATGCGTATAATCAAATTTATGATACCGGTAAAATGAAGTTGTTCCGCTCACATCATCCGGATTTTAAAGACGGAGAACAATTAAGGGATTTTATATATGTTAAGGATGTGGTTAATGTGATACATTTTATGTTAAAGAAACGTCCTGATTCTGGAATATATAATGTTGGCACAGGAAAAGCCAAAACCTTTGTGAGCCTTGTTAATAGTGCGTTTAAAGCAATGGAGGTGCCTAAAAAAATTGAATTCATTGATACACCTGAAGACATCAGGGATAAATATCAATATTTTACAGAAGCATCCATCCAAAAACTCAGGAATGCAGGATATGACAAGCCTTTTACTTCTCTTGAAAAAGGTGTGAAAGAATATATTACAAAATATTTAATTCCCGGAAAATATTATTAAAGAATTATTTTAGTAATGGATGAATCAAAAAAAAATAATATATTTGTAAAAAATCAATTTAATTAAGATTAATCCAACGGTAATAAATTTATATCTATGATTCGTAAAGAAGATAAAAACGGAATAACAGTCATTCATTTTACTGATACAGATAAAATTACAGCCATCAATTCTGACGAATTGAAAAATAAGTTAAATCCTTTATTTGAAGATACAAAAGGATATAAACTTGTTATGAATTTCGAGGGGATAGACTTTATAGACAGCTCGGGGTTTGGCGCTTTTTTGTCAGTAATGAAAGCTGCAGATAGAAATGGAGGAAGCTTAAAATTATGTAATTTAAAACCTGAAGTTGTTAAATTATTTAAACTTCTTCATCTTGACAATGTATTTGATATATACTCAACAACTGAAGAAGCAATAAAAGATTTTGATTAATAATTGAGATTTGATTTAAGCCATTTTTCAGCATCTTTGATACTCATATTTTTCCGTTGTGCATAATCTTCAACCTGATCTTTGCTTATTTTCCCCACTCTAAAATATTTTGCTTCCGGGTGACTGAAATACATTCCACACACTGAGCTTACGGGTTGCATTACATAGGTTTCTGTCAGCCGTATACCTGTATTTTTTTCGACCTGCATAAGTTTGAAAATATCACCTTTGATTGTGTGTTCGGGGCATGCAGGATATCCGGGTGCCGGACGAATTCCTTTATATTTTTCAGCGATCAGCTCATCATTCGACAATGTCTCATTTTGCTCGTAACCCCAGTATTTTTTTCGTACCAATTCATGCAATCGTTCAGCAAATGCTTCAACCAATCTATCTGCCACCAACCTGAACATAATGCTATTATAATGGTCGCCATTGAATTTAAAAGAGTTTACATGTTCTTCTATTCCCAGTCCGGTTGTCACAGCAAAGAATCCCAAATAATCTTTTTTCATGGAAGAAGCCGGCGCTATAAAATCGCTTAAAGAAAGACATGAGTGTGTTGGGTTGGCTTTTCGCTGTTGCCTTAGCATAGGAAGTGTCATTTTAATATTATTGCGTTCATCATCATCATAAATTAATATATTATCATCTTTTGAATTGGCCGGGAAAACACCAAAGACTCCTTTAGTCCGGATCATTTTTTTTTCAATGATTTTCTCAATCATATGATTTGCTTCTTTAAATACGTTCCTTGCCTCCTGCCCAATTTTTTCTTTATGCAGAATGTCAGGATACTTTCCCTTTAATTCCCATCCATGAAAAAAGGGTGTCCAGTCAATATAATTTTTTAGCTCTTCTACACTGATTTGATCCAACACTTTTATACCGTGAATTTTAGGTTCCGGGGGGGTGTATTGTTGCCAATCTATTTTGTAAGCGTTTGATCTGGCTTCCTGAAGAGAAACATATTGTTGTTTTAAAGAATGTTTTCGATGCTGTTGCCGTAGTGTTGCCTGCCCTTGTTCTATTTCTTTTTTATAAATGCCTGCATTTTTCCCAAGGAGTTTACTGGCAACCGGAACGCTTCGTGAAGCATCAGTGACATAAACAGTAGTGCCCGAATAAAAAGGAGCTATTTTTACTGCTGTATGAATGGCAGATGTAGTTGCACCTCCTATCATCAAAGGGATTTTGTATTGATGTTTTTCTAATGATTTTGCCACTTCCGTCATTTCATCAAGAGAAGGAGTAATTAGTCCACTGAGTCCAATCAGGTCCGGGGATTCTTTTTTTACAGCTTCTATAATGTCTTCCGCAGGTACCATCACACCCAGGTCAATAATCTCATAATTATTGCATTTTAGGATTACAGAAAGAATATTTTTACCGATATCATGAACATCGCCTTTAACCGTTGCCAGCAATATTTTACCTTTCCCTTCCTGATCACCTGCTTTTTTTTCATCTTCTATAAAAGGCATTAAATAGGAAACTGCTTTTTTCATGACCCGTGCACTTTTCACGATCTGTGGCAAAAACATCTTCCCCTCTCCAAATAAATTTCCAACTTCGTTCATTCCATGCATCAATGGCCCTTCAATAACCTGTAATGTTTCATCATGTTGTTTCCGTGCTTCATTTACATCTTGTTCAATATATTTTTCGGTTCCTTTTACAAGGGCATAAGATATTCTTTCATTGACATGTTGTTTTCTCCAGGTTTCTCCCTTTTCTTTTTTTGTTTTTACATCTTTATATTCATCAGCCATTTCCATTAAACGTTCGGTAGCATCATTTCTTCTGTTTAGCAACAGATCGTCCACCCGTTCTTTAAGCTGTGCGGGAATTTCTTCATACGTTCCTTTTGCAGCAGGATTAACAATGCCCATATGCAAACCGGCCTGAATCGAATGATGTAAAAAAGCCTGATTAATTGCATTTCTAATAGCATGATTTCCTCTAAAAGAAAACGATACATTACTGATACCACCTGAAATTTTAGCTCCTGAAAGATTTTCATTGATCCATTTTACAGCTTTAATGAAATCCAGCGCATAATTTTTATGTTCATCCATTCCTGTGCCTACTGTTAATACATTTGGATCAAAAATGATTTCTTCGGGTGAGAAGTTTAATTCATTTATAAGAATTTGATAAGCCCGTTCACATATTTCTATTCTCCGTTCAAATGAGTCGGCCTGTCCTTTTTCATCAAAAGCCATTACAATAGGAATGGCACCATAGCGCTTAATCGTATTTGCCTGTTGTTTGAATTTCTCTTTTCCCTCTTTAAGGCTTATCGAATTGACTGCAGACCTGCCTTGCAGACATTTTAGCCCGGATTCTATGACTTCAAATTTTGAAGAATCAAGGACAATTGGCACTTTGGCGATATCAGGTTCAGTATTCAATAATTGTAAAAATTCAGTCATTGCTTTTTGTGCATCAATCATGCCTTCGTCTACATTAATATCAAGCATATTTGCCCCGGATTCTACTTGTTGCCTTGCGATTTCAAGTGCTTCTTCATATTTTTCTTCACGGATTAATCTTGCAAATTTTTTAGATCCGGCAACGTTTGTTCGTTCTCCTATTTGGATAAATCTGGAGTCGCCTTGTATATCCAGTGCTTCGAGGCCGCTCAAATAAGTAATATGTTTTGTTTGTTTCTTCTTCCTCGGGTCATAATTCGTTGCTTTGTCAGCAATGGCTTTAATATGTTCAGGCTTGCTTCCACAGCATCCTCCGGCGATATTTACCCAGTTATTTTGAAAATATATCTCCATTATATTGGCCATGGTAAGGGGCGCCTGGTCGTATTCTCCAAATTCATTAGGCAGCCCGGCGTTCGGATGCACACTCACATAAAAAGGAGCTTCGGATGAAAGCTTTTCAAGGTGTGGGATCAGCCCTTTGGCACCTGCTGCACAGTTTAGGCCAACTGAAAGCAACGGCATATGCGAAACTGAGTGTATAAAAGCTTCAATAGTTTGTCCTGAAAGTATTCTTCCGCTTGCATCGGAAACCGTCATTGAAACCATCACCGGAAGTTTTCTCCCAATTTCATCAAAATAATCTTCTATTGCCAATAATGCTGCTTTGGCATTAAGCGTATCAAATACGGTTTCGATCATCAGAATATCAACGCCACCATCAACAAGGCCCTGAACCTGGATTTTGTAAGCAGATTTTAATTCGGCAAATGAAATATCACGAAACCCTGGATTATTAACATCAGGGCTGAGTGAACCAGTTTTATTTGTTGGGCCAAGTGTGCCAACAGCAAAACGGGGTTTATCCGGTTTTTTTGCAGTATATCCCCGGGCAGATTTCTTTGCAATACGTGCTGCCTCAAAATTTATTTCATAGGTAAGTTGGTCTGTATCATAGTCGGCCTGGGCAATAGGGGTGCTGTTGAACGTGTTTGTCTCAATAAGGTCTGCTCCTGCATCAAGGTATAAATTATGAAATTTTTCAATGATTTCCGGTTTCGTTAGTACCAGTATATCATTATTCCCTGTTAATCGCTTATGATGGTCTTTAAATCGTTGGCCCCTGAAATCATCTTCTGTTAATCCTGCTGATTGGATTAGGGTTCCCATTGCACCATCAAGTATCATGATTCGTTGTTTCAGAATGTTGGCTATGTTCATATGGTTTTGATTAAGTTAATTGAGTTAATTAGAGCCTGTCCATAAAGTCAAGTATTATGGACAAAATAGACCATATCTACTGTTCTATATCAAAACGAATAAAGCATGCAAAATTATAACAAAAAAAATGCCTCATCAATAATGAGAGGCATTTTTTATTTATTTGTAATATAACAAAAGAAAAATTAGCTTATTGGCATTTTAAAATATGTTTTATTTGATATTGAGCTGATTTTTGATAACTGCCGCTTGAGACTTTTTTGTATGCAGCACATGCTTCTGTTTTATTATTTTTTCCCTGATAGGCCCTCCCTTTTTCAAAATAAAATTTGGAAACAATATCGGAACCTTCACCGGATGCCAGTTCAAGTCCTTTATTCAATGCTTCAAGTGCTTTGTCGTATTGTTTTAATTCATTGTTAATCAATCCTATAAGGTAGTATCCTTGTTCGTATTTTTGATATTCGACTGATTTATTAAATGATTCAAGGGCCTGGTCATAATTTGTAGCTTTTTTGGCTTTCACGCCTTTGTTATAATAGTGGTTTTTGGCAATTTTATTAGCTTTTTCCAGGGTTTCGGTATCATCCTGTTCTTTTGCTACTTTGATTGATTTATCTAAAACGTTAATAAACTCTGTTTCTTTATTTTGTTTGTTGTATACAAGCGCTTTATAAAAATATGCTTTAGCATAATTCGAGTCGGAAGCTATTGCCTTATCATAATATTGTATAGCTTCATCATAATTCCCTTCTGAATAGCTTTTTACACCTTTAATCCTGTATAATTTTGCTTTTATGTTTTTGGCTTTTTGTTTAATACCCGGCCTGTTGTATTCAATGGCTGTTTCTTCTGCTTTTGACAATTTGTCAATCGCTTTATCGTATTCTTTTTGTCTGGCTAAGTCCACACCATAATCAAAGTATAATTTTGAAATTTGCAACCCGGCTTTTATTTTTAGCTCTTCAGCCTCCGGGCCAAGAGAATCAGTGATTGTAAGAGATTCTTCAACATACTTGATGGCTTGTTCCAGGTTGCCATTTTCTTTTAATTGCATCCCTTTTTTTAATGCATCAACAGCTTCCTGTTGAGTTTGTGAATAGGCAAGATTAAAAAAAGAAAATAAAATGGAGAAAATAATAACCGCTTTGAAAAGATTGATTTTTTTCATTTTTACAACAAAATTTTTAGTTTATGTAATATGCTTACAAATATATAAATTAAGATATAAAATGGTTGAAAAATTTTAAATTTGTTCTGATATAATAAACCAATTTGTTCTAAAGTTATTTTATCAGGATGATTTTTTTTATTTTTTTATTAATATTTAATTATCTATGTCAGTATCTGTAAAACATATCAATAAATATTTTGATACACAAAAAGCGCTTGATGACGTAAGTTTTGAAATTAAATCGGGAGAAATAGCAGGGTTTATTGGCCCCAATGGTGCAGGAAAAACAACCATGATGCGGATCATCACCGGCCTTATTCCGCCTTCTTCCGGCGAAGCGCAGATCGCTGGCATTGATGTACTTGAAAACCCTCTTGAAATAAAGAAAAAAATTGGCTATCTACCGGAAAATAACCCGCTTTATAAAGAAATGTATGTAAAAGAGTATCTCCATTTTGTAGCAGGAATTTATAAGCTTGGAAATGATTCTGAAAAAAAAATCAATAAAATAATTGATATAACTGGCCTGGGGCCCGAAAAACACAAAACCATTAATCACCTTTCAAAGGGATACAGGCAACGTGTCGGAATTGCTCAATCTTTAATACATGACCCGGAAGTACTGATATTAGATGAACCCACCTCTGGGTTGGATCCTAATCAAATTGTCGAAATCAGGGAACTTATTTTGCAGGCGGGAAAAGCCAAAACCGTAATGCTTTCTACACATATTATGCAGGAAGTGGAAGCAATTTGCGATCGTATCATTATTATTGACAAAGGAAAGATAGTGGCAAATGATTATAAAAAAAATATTCTTTCCGGTCAACTAAAGAACAGTACAATTATTATTGAATTTAATAAAAATCCGGATGCCGCAATGCTTGAAGCGATAGAGGGTGTTAATAAAGTGATGAAGACAGACGATAATTATTGGTTAATCCAACATGATACCAGTTATGATATTCGCAATAACCTGTTTAATTTTGCTGTTAAGAACAACTTATCTGTCTTTTCTATGCAAAAAAAAGAAAAAAATCTTGAGCAAATCTTCAGGGATTTAACAGAAAAATAATTGTTGGTTGAGTTTATTTGTTTGTGTGTTTATTTATTGAGTCGTTGAGTCGTTGAGTTGTTGAATGTACTTAAAACTCTCTGTTTTCAGTCTCCCGTTGCTGCCTACTGTCTACTGACGCTGCCTGCTAATTTTTCTTTGTTCATAGTATGTTAATCACCGAAACGTATCATATCATGTTTTAAATACATTTTACTGACGTGAATCAATTATTTTTCATTCATAAAAACTATCTTTGCATTTTTTAAAAAGATGTGCAATAAAGATCAAAACCACTTCCGGAAATGAAGAAAGAATTCGCTGAATACAAGCAGCTCGATTTACCGAAAATCAACAAGGAAATCCTTGACTATTGGAGAGAACATAAAACGTTTGAAAAAAGCATATCCATACGCAATGGAGCCCCGGATTTTGTATTCTATGAAGGCCCGCCATCTGCAAATGGAAAACCGGGTATTCATCATGTGATTGCCAGAACAATTAAAGATATATATTGCCGCTATAAAACAATGAAAGGTTTTCGTGTAGAACGGAAAGCCGGATGGGATACTCATGGATTACCCGTTGAATTAGGAGTGGAAAAAGCATTGGGAATTACAAAAGACGACATTGGAAAAACCATTAGTATTGAAGATTATAACAAACGGTGCCGGGAAGATGTCATGAAATATACCGATATATGGGTTGAACTTACCGATAAAATGGGGTATTGGATTGATATGGATAATCCTTATATTACATATGACAACCGGTATATAGAAACGGTCTGGTATTTATTAAAAGAATTATATAAAAAGGGATTATTATATAAAGATTACACCATTCAACCCTATTCTCCGGGAGCAGGAACAGGGTTGAGCACCCATGAGCTCAATCAGCCCGGATGCTACAGGGATGTAAAAGATACAACTGTAGTGGCTCAATTCAAAGCCATACACAATACACAAAGTGATTTTTTATTTAAAAATACAGATTTTCCCGGGGCTGATGAGTGTAGTGGTGTTTTTTTCCTTGCATGGACAACCACCCCGTGGACTTTGCCTTCTAATACAGCACTTGCAATCGGGGAAGACATCACTTATATCAGTGTTAAGTCATATAACCAATATACAGGTGCTCCCATTAAAGTTATTTTGGCAAAAGAACTGCTTTATAAATTTTTCAATAAAAAAAATGAGGCGCTGACATTAGAAGAATATAAACCAGGAGATAAAAAAATACCTTTTGAAATAGCTGAAGAATTTACAGGAAAAGAACTTGCAGGTATTCGGTATGAGCAATTACTTCCATACCATCAACCCACTGATGGGGATGCATTTAAGGTTCTTTTAGGTGATTTTGTCTCAACAGAAGAGGGGACAGGTATTGTACATCTTGCACCCAGTTTTGGTGCAGATGATTTTAGAGTAAGCCGTAAACATGGAATTGGTTCCCTCACATTGGTGGATAAAAACGGAAAATTTGTTGAGGGAATGGAAGAATTTTCCGGGAGATATGTGAAAAATGAATTTGATCCTGCATATTCTGAGGATAAAGACCCGGTAGATGTAGACATTGCTATGAAATTGAAAAAGGAAAATAAGGCGTTTAAGATAGAAAAATATATACATACCTATCCTCATTGTTGGCGTACAGACAAACCTGTATTATATTATCCACTTGACTCATGGTTTATCAAAACAACAGCAGTAAAAGACCGGCTCATTGAATTAAATCAATCTATTCATTGGAAACCCGAATCAACCGGGACAGGAAGATTTGGTAAATGGCTTGAAAATTTAATGGACTGGAACCTCTCGAGGTCAAGGTACTGGGGAACCCCTTTGCCAATATGGTCTTCAGAAGATGGAAAAGAACATAAATGTATCGGTTCTGTTAAAGAACTAAACGAAGAGATCATAAAATCCATTCAGGCAGGGATCATGAAAGAAAATCCGCTTGCTGATTTTGAAGCGGGAAACAATTCCGAATCCAATTACCTGCAATTTGATCTTCATCGCCCGTATGTTGACCGCATTGTGCTCGTGTCGGAGAGTGGACAGCCAATGCACAGAGAACTTGATTTAATTGATGTGTGGTTTGATTCCGGAGCAATGCCTTATGCACAGTTGCATTATCCTTTTGAGAATAAAGAGCAATTTGAACACCGGTTCCCGGCAGATTTTATTGCAGAAGGAGTTGACCAGACCCGGGGATGGTTTTTTACATTGCATGCCATAGCCGTGATGTTATTTGATAATGTTGCATATAAAAATATTGTATCCAATGGATTGGTATTGGATAAAGAAGGAGTGAAAATGACCAAGCGCCTCGGAAATGTTATTGATCCTTTTGATACTATTGAAAAACATGGTTCGGATACTGTAAGATGGTATATGATGACCAATGCGCAACCCTGGGATAATATTAAATTCAACATGGACGGATTGCAGGAATTGCAACGGAAATTCTTCGGAACATTATATAATACATATTCATTTTTTGCCTTATATGCTAATGTTGACGGATTTCGATTCGAAGAAAAGGAAATACCGGTCAGCGAGCGTCCCGAAATTGACCGGTGGATCATTTCATTACTTCATTCATTGACTAAAGAAGTTACAGAATATTATGATGATTATGAAGCAACCCGTGCCGGAAGAAGTATTCAGTATTTTGTGACTGAAAACCTGAGTAACTGGTATGTAAGACTCAACAGAAAGCGTTTTTGGGGTGGGGGATACAATAATGATAAAAAAGCAGCTTATCAGACTTTATATACATGCCTTGAAACCATAGCCTTACTTGCTGCTCCTATTGCACCGTTTTATTCCGAAAAAATATTTTTTGACCTTAATAATAGTACAGGCAGGCTGAAAACAGAATCCATTCATCTGGCCGATTTTCCTGTTTATGATGGAAAACTTATAAACAAAGACCTTGAGAAGCAAATGGAAATTGCGCAAAAGATAGCATCAATGGTCTTAAGCCTTCGAAGAAAAGTAAACCTAAAAGTCCGTCAACCATTGAACAAAATTTTAATTCCTGTACTTGACGAAGATTTTAAAAATAAAATTGAAGCCGTAAAGCCTCTCATTTTAAATGAAGTGAATATTAAAAATATTGAATATGTGTTTGATACAACCGGTATTATTACAAAAAAAATAAAAGCTAACTTTAAGCAATTAGGGCCTAAATATGGTAAACTGGTAAAACACATATCTGCTGCACTAAATCAATTTTCGCAAGAAGACATTACAGCTCTGGAAAAAAATGGAAAATATTCAATGGAAATTGAAGGAAAGCAGGTGGAAATAACCACGGATGAAGTGGAAATTATTTCAGAAGATATACCGGGCTGGCTTGTAACAAATGATACTAATCTGACCATTGCCCTTGATATTAATGTTACAGAAGATTTAAAATATGAAGGAATTGCAAGGGAACTGGTAAACAGGATACAAAACATCCGGAAAGATAATCAGTTTGACGTGACAGATAAAATAGAAATTGAAATACAACAGCAGCCTGAGATTGAACAGGCTGTAAAAAAACATATGACATACATAAGTTCTCAAACTTTATCCGATTCTATTAAATTAGTTGATGTTTTGAAAGAAAATAATACTAATTTTGTGCAATTGGATGACAATATTCAAACCAATATTAAAGTTAAAAAGGTTTGATTTAATTTAAATTATAAATTTATGGCAGAAAACGAAAAAAACAGGTATTCAGATCAGGAATTGGCTGAATTCAAAGAGATCATACTCAAAAAATTAGACAATGCAAAAAACGATTATGAAGAATTAAAAAATGCTGTTAATCATAGCGAAAGCAATGATATAAATGATACGGCACCATCCTTCAAAGTGTTAGAAGAAGGGGCTGCAACATTGAGCAAAGAAGAAGCCGGAAAACTGGCACAGCGGCAGTTGAAATTTATTCAACATCTGGAAGCAGCATTGATCCGTATTGAAAATAAAACATATGGGATATGCCGTGAAACCGGAAAATTGATAAATAAAGACAGATTGCGTGCAGTACCCCATGCTACATTAAGCATTGAAGCAAAACAAAACAGAAAATAAAACACATTTACACTTTTTTCTTTAAAAAATCCGTTGCCTGTATATTAAGGTGTAATGGGGCAAAACTAAATACCATTTTGAAACTTATGAGCCGGGATAAACTTGCTATACTCTTTATTGGAATAATACTCGTTGCAGACCAGATTCTAAAGGTTTACATTAAAACGCATATGATGCTGGGGGAAGAATTCAACGTGCTGGGCAATTGGTTTATCATCCATTTTACAGAAAATAATGGAATGGCTTTTGGATTTGAATTTGGAGGTAAGCCGGGAAAAATTGCACTGAGCATATTCAGGATTATTGCCATTACAGGCATTGGATGGTACCTTGTTCACCTGATAAAGCACCGTGAAGCCAAGGGGTTGATAATAAGTGTTTCATTGATATTTGCAGGAGCATTGGGAAACATCATAGACAGTGTTTTTTATGGAATGATATTTACTGACAGTTATCACCAGGTAGCTGCATTGAACCCTTCTGAAAGCTATTCCTCTTTCCTGCATGGTAAAGTGGTAGATATGTTTTATTTTCCTATCTTTAAAGGATATCTGCCCAGCTGGTTGCCTGTCTGGGGAGATAAATATTTTGTTTTTTTCAGGCCCGTTTTTAATATAGCAGATACTGCTATTACAACAGGTGTATTAATGATTCTGGTCTTTCAAAAAAGATATTTTAAAAAACAATGATTATTTTTTTAGTAAATCATTGAATAAATGAAAAAATATCTATATTTTTGTACTCACAAAATAAAATCATAACTTAAAAATGGCTAATATCCAATCAGCAAAGAAGAGAGTAAGACAAAGCCTTAAACGAAAGGTTCATAATAATTACTATGCTAAATCAACCCGGACAGCTGTAAAAAAACTCAGGAATACAGAAAAAAAAGAAGAAGCTTTGGAAATGTATCCTAAAGTGTCTTCTATGCTTGATAAATTAGCAAAAATGAATATTATTCATAAGAATAAAGCAAGTAATTTGAAATCCAAACTATATAAGCACGTCAGTAGCTTATCATAATCTATATTTTTATTTCTCCCCTCTTCCTCCAGCTTACATTTTCTTAAGAGGGGAGTTTTTTTATTTCATCAATTGATCTACTGTTATACTTCATTTCCCTCGGCATTATTTAAAATACAATTTTATTAAAACCAATCTTTTAAATTCTCAAGCTATTTTGGCATGATTTTTTCATGTTTATTAATTATATAATTGTAAACATTAAAAAAATATAATCATGGCAGAAACATCAAACAACACAGGTTCAAATTTAATGAGTTTTTTAGCAGGAGCAGCAGCAGGTGTAATTACAGGAATGTTATTTGCACCGGATAAAGGTTCGTCTACAAGAAATAAAATTAAACAAGAAGCCAACAAAATACGCACGGATGTAGATGAAGATGTAAATGAAAAAGTGAATCATTTAAAAAGTTACATTACTGAATTTGTTGACAATGTAAAAGGCCGTTTCAATGAATTAGAGAATGATGTCAAAGAACGGGCAGAAGAAGCTAAAAATGATGCTGCCAAAGAAGTAGAAAAAAAAGCAAAAGCAGCACGCAAATAAAAAAGCATTGATTGCTTTATGAAAAAACGGTCATTCAAAACAATAAACATATGAACCGAGCATGTAAAAAATAATCATTTTTTGCACACACGAG
>CAYMKE010000029.1:0-18974 GCA_964390955.1 uncultured Bacteroidales bacterium
TTAGAAGTTTAGAAGTTTAGAAGTTTAGAAGTTTAGAAGTTTAGAAGTTTAGAAGCAGGCATGTGCAATTTGAGAGATGAGTGTGACGTTCTCCATATACTCCCTATATACCTTATGCACAAAAGTTTGTTTTAAAATGATTGTATTCAAATTTGATACCAAATTACATCAAAAAAATGAAAAATAATAATTCATTTTTTTGATGTGAACGCCTGATAGCTGGGTTGAGTAGAATCTTCCTCATATGGAGCTTTAATTTGCGCTAACTTATCTATCATTATAAGCCTGACAGAATCATATGCGTGTTTATTTTCTGGTTTTATGGGTTCAACTGGTGGTGCTTTTACATGTAATGGGTTTACAGGATGCCCGTTTTTCCAGAATCTGAAATCAAGATGCGGGCCTGTAGATAAACCTGTACTTCCAACATATCCAATAATTGTTCCCTGTTTAACCCTGGCACCTTTATAAATTCCTTTATTAAACCGGCTCAGATGAAGGTATGCTGTTGTGTATACACTATTATGCCTGATTTTAATATACCTGCCGGCACCCCTGCTGTATGCAGCCTGAATAACAGTACCATCACCAACTGAACGGATGGGGGTGCCATAAGCAGCTGCATAATCAATTCCACGGTGCGGCCTCCATCTCTTCAAAACAGGATGAAATCTGCTATTGGAATAACCGGAACTTATATATTTGTAATGTAAAGGCGCTTTTAAAAATTCACGTTTCAGGCTATTTCCCACTGAATCATAAAAACTTAACGAACTGTCCTGTATAAATGGAATGGCATAATATGTTTCTCCTGCATGTTGGAAACTTGCCGCTTCAATTTTTGAAATACCCAGTGAAAAAGAATCAACAAATTCTTCTTCATAAATCACTTTGAAATTGTCGCCTTCTGTGATGCGGAAAAAATCAATGGTCCATGCATATATTTCGGATAATTCAATGGCAAGTTGGGGATTTATTTTATTTGACACTAAAGTCTTCCATAAAGAACTTTGAATGATGCCATGAATAGACTTTTTGACTGTGTCAACATCTTTTCTCTTTTTTTCAATATGAACGGAGTCTTCAAAATGGATCAATACATAATCTGCCGGATTATGCTCATAAACAAAATATCTTAACGTATTGCAACTGTCTTTGTCAATAAATAATTTATATGTGTTGCCTGCCCTGATTTTTCTTATGTTAAAAATTTCTTTGGGAGTTGAAGCAATTTGTCTTATCTGATTAGTGGATACTCCTTTTTTTGTTAGGATAGAAGCTAAATTTTCATTCCGTTTGAGTTTATCGCAAATTATATTGAAAGAATCAACAACAATACCATATTCATTATATAAGATTTGTTTAGTTTCCTGTTGCTGATCAATGTCTTGTTCATTGATGCATTCCGTCTGACTTAAATTAGTCACTATCTGACGGTGCATTAAGGTTATGCTGCCCAGTAAAACGATACTTAATAAGGCTATAAAAATAATTTCTTTTTTCATTATTTCCTGCTTTTAATTTTGAATACAAAATATATTATTGACTCTGAAAGTATTATATATGTCAATTTTCTATATTATTCAAAATCAAATTTATAAAAATTTTGTTTAAATAAACAACTGATTTACAATATTTTTTTAAAAAAATTATTGTTTAAAAAAGGAAAAGTTATCTATATCCCTTTATATATCTATTAAACAACAATATTAACAATTTTATTGGGTACTACAATTATTTTTTTTGGTTTTTTATTTTGCAGCCACTTTTGGGATGCCTGATCTTCTAAAACAGTTTTTTCTATTTCTTCTTTGGTAGCGTCAACCGGGAATTCTTTTTGAAATCTTACTTTACCATTAAATGAAACAGGACATGTAAATGTTTTTTCTTTTATAATAGTTTCTTCAAATTCAGGAAAAATTTGATTCGTTATGCTTTTATTGTTTCCCATTGTATGCCATAATTCTTCGGTAATATGCGGTGCAAAAGGAGCCAGGCATAGAGTTAAGTTGTTTAATATTTGACGTTTATTGCATTTTAAGTCAGTTAGTTGGTTTACGCATATCATAAAAGAGCTGATAGCAGTATTGAATGAAAATTTTTCTATTTCTTCCTTTACTTTTTTAATAGTTTGATGTAAAATTTTCAATTCTTCCTGGTCCGGAGCATCATCTGATATATATAGAGTTCCGGTTTCGTTAAAAAACAATCTCCAGTATTTTTTTAAAAACCTGTAAACTCCATCAATACCTTTTGTTGACCAGGGTTTTGATTGTTCAACCGGGCCGAGGAACATTTCATATAATCGAAGTGTATCAGCACCGTAAGATGATACAATGTCATCGGGATTGACTACATTAAATAATGATTTTGACATTTTTTCCACTCCATGTCCACAATAGTATTGCCCGTCTTCTAAAATAAATTCAGCATCCTGGTATTCGGGACTACTTTGTTTGAATGCTTTAATGTTAAGTATATCATTTTTAACAATATTAACATCAACATGAATTGGAGTGACATCATATTGATCTTTTAGATTAAATGAAACGAATGTATTCGTGTTTTTTATCCTGTAAACAAAATTGGAGCGTCCCTGGATCATCCCCTGGTTAATTAGTTTTTTAAAAGGTTCGGGTTCACAAACGATCCCTATGTCATACAGGAATTTGTTCCAAAACCTGGAATATATAAGATGACCTGTGGCATGTTCTGTTCCTCCCACATAAAGGTCTACATTCCGCCAATATTCATTGGCTTCTTTTGATACAATGGTTTGCTTGTTGTGCGGATCCATATATCTTAAATAATAGGCCGAAGAGCCAGCAAAACCAGGCATTGTATTTATCTCTAACGGATAGCCATCTGATGTTTTCCAGTTTTTTGCCCTTGCAAGAGGCGGTTTCCCACTTTCTGTTGGTTGATATGAGTCAACTTCCGGTAATGTTAAAGGCAGGTCTTTTTCTTCTAATGGGTAGGGCATGCTGTTTTTAAAATAAATCGGGAACGGCTCGCCCCAGTATCGTTGCCTGCTAAATATAGCATCGCGTAATTTATAATTTACTGTTTTCTTTCCGATGTTTCTTTTTTCAATTTCGTTTATTATTTTATCAATAGCGTCAGGGACTTTAAGTCCGGTAATCATATCGGAATTAATTACAGTTCCTTCTTTGCTGTCAAATGCTTCTTCGGAGATGTCGCCTCCTGCGATTACCTGGACAATTGGAAGATTAAAATGTTTTGCAAAAGCATAATCCCGTTGGTCATGAGCAGGAACAGCCATTATTGCGCCTGTTCCATATCCCATCAATACATATTCACTAACCCATATTGGAATGGGTTTTTTAGTGAAAGGGTGTTCTGCATATCTTCCTGTGAATATCCCTGTTACTTTACGTGTTTCTGAAATTCTTTCCCGTTCTGAACGATTCAGGGTTTTATTAATATATTTTTTTACGTTTGTTTTATTTTCTGGTGTTGTAATTTGGTCTATCAGTTCGTTTTCAGGTGCTAATACCATAAATGTTGCACCGAAAATAGTGTCGGGACGGGTTGTGAATATGTTTATTTGTTGTGAACTGTCTTTGATGTTGAATATCATTTCAGCACCTTCTGAGCGCCCAATCCAGTTTCGTTGTATTTCTTTAAGTGATTCGCTCCATTCAACGTGATCCAGCCCTTTTAGCAATCTTTCTGCATAAGCTGTAACCCTGAGCGACCATTGTTTCATTTTTTTTTGTTCAACCGGGTGTCCTCCTCTTACAGATAAACCGTCTTTTACTTCGTCGTTTGCGAGAACAGTTCCCAATTCAGGACACCAATTCACAGTGCTGTCGGATAGATAAGCAAGGCGGTAAAATAATAGTATTTCTTGTTGTTTTTTTTCCTGCATTGCATTCCATTCGGCTGCAGAAAAAGAAGGTGCGTTTTCACTCACGACTGCTTCGAGGTTATGATTCCCATGGTGTTCAAAATGGTGGGTTAATGTATCAATGTGTTCAGCTTTATCTGTTTTTTTATTATACCAATGCTTGAAGAGTTGAATAAACACCCATTGTGTCCATTTATAGTAGTCTGGATCACACGTTTTAACTTCTCTGTTCCAATCGAATGAAAATCCCAGCTTGTTAAGTTGTTCTTTATACCGTTTGATATTATTTTCTGTTGTGATCCTGGGATGTTGTCCGGTTTTAATAGCATATTGCTCTGCCGGGAGTCCATATGCATCAAATCCCATAGGGTGTAGCACATTAAACCCCTTCATTTTTTTATACCTTGCGTATATGTCAGAAGCTATATATCCTAATGGATGGCCTACATGCAAACCTGCCCCGGATGGGTAAGGGAACATATCCAATACATAGTATTTGGGTTTCGATGAATCAATGTCTACTTTATATGTTTGATTTTCTTCCCAGTATTTCTGCCATTTTGGTTCAATCTCTTTAAAGTGGTATTCCATGTTTATTTTCATTTTAAACTGCGAAAATAGTAATTTCTTTATAACAGTGGAATACAGAAATACAAAATGTTTTAATCAGGATATAAATTTTGCTTACTAATTTGGACAAGCCAAAACGAAAACTCATTAAATTCCTTGAACCTGTTTGGTTTTGGCTTGTTCAAATTAGGGTTAAGATAAGTTCCACTTATAATATGGAGAACCGAGCCATGACAAAGTTTTTGACACACAAGCACATGTTTATAAAAGATGCATCAGCAGCGTAGATGCAAACTACGCCGGGCAGTCGTTGTCTGTGGCATCATCGATACAGGCTTCATAAACAACAACTTACATAAGAACTCTAAAAATATAAACGCTATAACAACTGCAATTTAAGGTTGTTTTAGTGGATGATATAATTCACCCCTAAATAAAAATCAATGGTTGCAGCATAGGTCTTATTGAACGATGCGGGAATCACACCATCGCCGCGGTAAATATTGATGAGTCCTTGTTTATATCTCACACCCGGAATGATTGCAATACGTTCGAAAAAACGGATGTCGAATTCATATCCAATGACAAAGCCCACATCATATTTGTTGTATCGGTTTTCAACATCCTGTTTGGTTTCTTTAATTTTTAGCTGGCCGTATTTAAGAAGTCCTCCATAACCACCTAATACAATATTTGCCCTTAATTGACTATTATTGTGAAAGCGGTAAAAGTTATATTTAAACTGTGCACTCAGGACATTGTAATTCAACCGGATTTCCTTGGATACATAATCGCCATTAATATATTCATAATATTTTTGCTTGTTTTGTAATTTGAAATCTGCCTCTATCATGATGGATATAGTGTTCGATATATCCATTCCGGCATAAAAAGCAAAATCATTTGAGAAATTTGGAATTGTCTTGGTCATTTCGTTGTTTTTTAGTCCCTTTATTGTTGTGTTATTAAGAAGCCAGGTATTTTGTAATTTATTATAAATTCCTATATAGTAATTCCGTGTTGACAGATTTTTTGAAGGAGTAATATTTTCGGGATTATTTAACTGATTGGATAAATTTATATCCTGATTTTTAATATTGTTATTGATTTCATTACGTGCTAAATAGTTTTTATGCTCGAGTTCTTTTGGGGAAGGAGTGTTTTCTCTTATTATTTCTGTATTATTTATGGCTATTAATTTTGTTTCGTTTTTTTTAGATATTGTATCTTGGTGTTTGGTATGGTAAGTATCATTAATATTGATTGTTTTAGGTGCAATTTTTTGAATTTTTTGATTTTTATTAATGTTTTGTTCCTGTTTTTGTTGTATTTCCGTGGTCAAGTCTTTCGAGGTGTTTTTACTTTTGTTATCATCGGTTTGTTGAGGTTTATTTGGCTGTATGTCAATGTTGTCTGATTTTTTTTTATCTGTTGGTTCGTTACGTGCTATCTGTTGTTGATTTTCGGTATTCGGAACAGATTGATATAATCTGACCATTAAAAGCATAGCAAAGCTTGCTGCTGCATAGTAAACCACTCTCTTGCTACGCTGCAAAAATCGATCTTTGTTTAATTTTTTGTCGATGCGTTGCCATATGTCTTCCACATTCAATTCTTCTTCGATTCGATCCCATATTTCACCCGGAAGATCTTTTTGGTTTTTTTCGACTTGTTCTTTATACCATTTAAATAGGTCCATGATATATTATCTGTAGTTATTAATTTACAAATTCTTTGAGCCATTCTTTTAGTATGCTTTTGGCTCTGCTTAATTGCGATTTTGAAGTTCCTTCGGTAATTTCAAGTTGTTGAGCTATTTCTTTATGCGAATAGCCTTCCAGGGCATATAAATTGAATACAGTTCTTGCTCCATCCGGAAGTTTATTTACTTTCAATAAAATGGCTTCGATATTAATATTTTTGATTCCATCATTATTATTATCTATGCATTTGATAGCATCGTCGTATTCTAATAAATTATCCAACCGTTTTTTAGACCTTAAATAGTCAATGGCTGTATTGACTATTATTTTACGTATCCATCCGCTTAAAGAACCGTTTTCATTATAATTTTTAATATTTTTAAATATTTTGATGAATCCATCCTGTAGAATATCCTGTGCAGTGTCCTGATCATTTACATAGCTCAAACATATTCTGTACATATGTTTAGCATACTTGTCATATAAGAGTTTTTGATACTTCCGCTCATTTTTCAGGCATCCCTTAATGATCTCATTTATATTGTTTTCTTCTTGTTTACCCATCAGGCATAAGCATTATGAGTTATTTAAAAACAGCTTTTACGGAATTTTTATTTAATACTTTACTATTTAGTTCCTTGTAAATATAAATGTTTTCTTCATTATTGATGTTTATTCCTGGATCATCATAATAAGAATCGGCAGATATTTCAGCTTCATCAAATTCATTGATGATATCCTGAAAGATATATAAAGGGTCAATTATTATTTGTACTTTTGGGGGATTATTTTCTTTTATGACTATATTCCCGGAAGTATCAGCGGGTTTTGCATATAATTCAAATATTTCATTATGTTGTAGTTGGTAATTAAATTTTATTGTTGACGTATTAATGTAAGACAGTAAAATTGAATCGGTTAAATTTCCTGCTATCAATAATGCAGGGTTTGAATTTGTCGTATCAATTTCAATGAATATTTTTATATTGGTATAAACACCTTGCGGGATATCAAAATGTACATTCGGATTAGTATTTCCGGTCATTAAATTCCCTTCTGCCTGATTAAAATCTGAACTAAAGTCTACAGGTCCTCCTTCCTCTCTTTCGCCATGGAATTCAATTGACTTGACTATAATTCTTCCTTCCGTAAAATCAATTTTTGTGTCGCTTCCTTTTTTCAGGTTAATGCTTTCAGTGTCATATACGAATTCAAAATTTACATTCACCGGTATGGTAAATGGATCTTTTTCACACATTGAAAACAAAAACAATAATATTATGAAATAAAATATTTTTTTCATACTTAATAAATGAAATCGTATTACATTTTTCATTATAAAGTTACGAAAATTTTTATAAAAGGTTGGAATACTTTAAAGAATAAAACCGTCAGGCATTTTTAAGATTTTCAATAACATCTGAAATATTATCGGCATTGAATACAAAACTCCCGGCGACTAAGACATCTGCTCCGGCGTTAATTAGTTTTCGGGCATTGTTCAGGTCTACTCCTCCGTCTACTTCAATGAGTGCTTTTGAATTCTTTTTAAGGATGGTTTCTTTTAATCTGCTAACCCGTTCATACGTGTTGTCAATAAAAGCCTGTCCTCCATAGCCTGGATTTACTGACATGATTAAAACCAGGTCAACATATTCTACTATGTCTTCCAGTAAATGAACCGGGTTATGTGGATTGATGCTAACCCCGGCACTTAAACCGATTGATTTCATTTTTTGTACTGTACGGTTTAAATGCTGGCATGCTTCATAGTGTACCGTTAAATTGTATATTCCATGGTTTTTGAATGCTTCAAGATATTGATCAGGATTAACGATCATTAAGTGCGCATCAAGGGGCTTTTGAGCGTATTTTTTGATGTATTTTAGTAATGGAAATCCAAATGAGATATTCGGCACAAATACACCATCCATGATATCACAATGAATCCAGTCTGCATTACTCTGGTTCAGAGTTTCTATCTCTTTTTGCAATTGCCCGAAATTACATGATAATAAGGAAGGTGCAATTAAATGATTTCTTTTTGATGCCATAGATTCAATGAATTAAAAATTAAGTCTAAAAATACAGAAAAATTAATGTTTTATAAAATAAGTTACCTCAAATTCAAGTACCGGGCTATAACGTCCGATTAATTGGTGTGAGGGAAGAACGTATATCATTCCTGGTTTTAGCCTGAATAATGTGGTTCTGTTGGCGATCTTGCCCATGTAACCGATCCCGATATTTGCGGAAGGAAAGAGATAAAAGTCGCCCTGGTGCCATTTTATGGATTCATTGTAATTGGCAAAGTCGAATGTTCTGGCCAGTCCTATTCCCAGGTCTGCTTCACAAAAAATATGCCTGCTGAATCTGTAAATATATGCACAATTTCCTTTTAAAAAAAGATTGGTGAAATTGCCTTGAAAGAATCCAATGTCAACATTTGCCAGAAGGATTGTCTCCGAAATAGAAAATTTATTATCATCTTTTTCTTTGGCACGTTGCCTTCTGTGCAAGACTTTTCCCACTCCTCCTTTTAGTCCGGGTAGTAACTCCATATTGTTTTCCAGAGCAATTGGGCCGAAAAATGCACCATGAATTGTATATTGGCCTTTTCTGTTTTGGTTTTTATAGCATTCCTGTCCATATATTGCGTTTTGCAGGCACAATACAAGGATGGCCAAAGATGCTATTTGTTTGGTATATTTCAATATGATTTAAGTATTGTTTTTAATATATGCATCAATTCCCTGAGCTGCGCCTCGTCCATCGCCCATTGCGAGAATCACTGTGGCGCCGCCTCGAACGATATCCCCTCCAGCAAACATTTCTTTAAGAGATGTTTGCATGTTGTCATTATTGACTTTGATGGTTTGCCATTTGGTTACTTCCAGTTCCGGAAGGCTTGAAGGAATCAACGGGTTAGGTGATACGCCAATGCTAACCACTACTGTTTCAACATCTACAATAAATTCGGAACCTTCAACAGGCACGGGCCTTCTTCTGCCAGAACTGTCAGGCTCACCAAGTTTCATGCGTTGTACTTTCATTTGCTTCACAAATCCTTTTTCATCTCCAATGTATTCAAGTGGGTTGCACAAATTGTGAAATTCAACGCCTTCTTCTTTAGCATGTTCAATCTCTTCAACACGTGCAGGCATTTCTTCAATAGAGCGGCGGTAAAAGATCATTGCTCTATCAGCACCCAGCCTCTTGGCTGTTCTTACCGAATCCATTGCTGTATTGCCACCACCAATTACAGCCACATTTTTTCCACTTATGATGGGGGTGTCATATTCGCTGTTTGCAGCTTTCATAAGATTTACACGGGTCAGGTATTCATTGGCAGAGAAAATTCCAGAATAGTTTTCGCCGGGAATATTCATGAACCGGGGTAATCCGGCTCCACTACCTGCGAAGAATGCTTTATACCCCTCTTTCCTGAGGTCATCGAAGGTTGCGGTTTTGCCTACTATAAAATTTGTAACAAATTGAACTCCCATTTTTCTGAGGGTTTCAATTTCCTGGTCTACAATGTCGTTTGGAAGTCTGAATTCAGGGATGCCATATTTGAGTACACCACCGATTTCATGCAGAGCTTCAAAGATTGTTACCTGGTAACCAAGCTTGGCCAATTCACCGGCAGTGGTAAGTCCGGCAGGCCCTGATCCGATTACAGCTATTTTGATCCCATTGCTTTGGGCTATTTCAGGAACAAAGATTTTTCCGCTGTTTCGTTCAAAATCTGCAGCAAAACGCTCGAGATGTCCAATAGCGATTGGTTGTTTATTTAATTTTTGGCTATAAAAACAGGCTGCTTCGCATTGTACTTCTTGTGGACACACTCTGCCACATACAGCAGGAAGGGAGTTGGTCTCTTTCAGTACTTTTGCAGCGCCATGAAAGTCTTTTATCTCAATTTTTTTAATGAATTCCGGGATGTTAATTTCTACAGGGCATCCGCTGATGCATGTTGGATTAACACAATCCAGACACCGTTCAGCCTCTTGTATAGCCTGTTCTTCTGATAATCCTTTATTTACTTCAATATAGCTTTTGTTTCTTACGTCCGGGTCATTTTCAGGCATTTGAACACGAGCCCTGGCTGTTTTTTCTTTGTTCGGGATTTTTTTTCTGAGTTCAACTCTCCAGGGTTCATTTCGCTGTTGCTTTAAATATTCTGTTTTATCCTTCATCTGTTCTTTATTTTTTGTAAATATTTTTCATATTGTACTCTTTCCTGCTCATCATATGCCCGCAAGCGGTTAAGCAATTCGTCAAAATCTATTTTGGAAGCATCGAATTCCGGCCCGTCCACGCAAACAAATTTTGTTTGTCCGTCTACAGTTACCCTGCAACATCCACACATTCCTGTTCCGTCTACCATAATGGTATTCAGGCTGGCCATGGTAGGTACATTATATTTTTTTGTTGTTTCCGAAGCAAATTTCATCATGATCGCCGGCCCGATGACGATGCCCATGTCAATCACATTTTTATCCAATATTTCTTCCATGCCTTTGGTAACAAGTCCTTTCTGTCCATAAGAGCCGTCATCGGTCATGATAATAAGTTCATCAGAGGAGGCCTTCATTTCTTCTTCCAGGATGATCAGTTTTTTGGAACGGGCAGCAAGAACGGTATGAACCGTGTTTCCGGCTTCTTTAAAGGCTTTTGCTATGGGAAGTAATGGTGCAATTCCTACGCCTCCACCGGCACATATAACGTGGCCGGCATTGTAAATATGTGTGGCTTTACCTAACGGCCCTAATAAGTCATGAATGCCATCGCCTTTGTTTAAAAGCGATAGTTTATGAGAGGTAACGCCTACAATTTGTACAATTAATGTGATGCTCCCGGTTTTAGGATCTGCATCTGCAATGGTTAATGGAACCCGTTCACCTTTATCATCTAATCGTAAGATAATAAAATGGCCGGCTTTCCTGTTTTTTGCAATGTAAGGGGCCTCTACGACCATTTTGAATACATTTTCAGAAAGAAACTCTTTGTCAAGAATGCGGTTCATATAAAGTATTTTTTCAGTATTTTTAAAAATGCAAAAATAAAAAAATATTCTGCTTTTCGGGGCTTCAATTATTTTGTTGCAGTAAAGTTGTCAATACAATTATTGATCAAACGAGTAAAAAACGTTCTGGGCGAAAGTCCTGCAGCTCTTATTTGCTGAGGGATAATGCTGTTTTTGCTCATGCCTGGTACAGAATTCAGTTCCAAAAAATATAAAATATCATTTTTAAGTATGTAATCTATCCGCACAACCCCTTTGCAATTAAATATATTATATATCATTTCAGATAGTACCCTGCATTCATGTTCTGTTTTTTCAGGAATGCTTGCAGGAGTTATTTCTTCAGCCATCCCGTCAGTATATTTGGCTTCAAAATCAAAAAAGTCTGTTTTACTGACAATTTCAGTTACAGGAAATGTTTCCGGTTTACCACCAATATTTGCCACTCCACATGTCAGTTCTTTTCCCTCGAGGTATTCTTCGATAAGTACTTCATCATCTTCTTTAAACGCGTTTTGAATGGCCGTGGTAAGATTTTCTTTTTTGTTAATCTTTGTTATACCAAAGCTCGACCCTCCTTTATTGGGTTTTACAAAACAGGGGATGCCTGTTTCTTCTATAATCTTGTCGGTTTCAACGGGGTCATGTTGTCTTAATAAAATGGTTTTGGAAGAATAGATATTATAAGGTTTTAAATAGTTTTTACATATGTACTTGTTAAATGTTAGGGCAGAAGAACAATGGTCTGAAGTTGTATAAGGGATGTTCAACATGTCAAAATACCCCTGAAGTTTACCATCCTCACCGGGTGTACCATGAATGGATATGAATATGCAGTCAAAAGTAATCTTATTTGTACCTGTCGTCAGGCTGAAATCATTCTTATCAATAAGTATACCTTCAATGTCACCTCCTTTGCCTTCCCATTTGTCAGGGCCAATGTTGATGATGAATACATTGAACAGGTTTTTATCAATCATCTGGCTGAGTTGTTCTGCACTTTGTAGTGAGATGATAATTTCTGATGAATTTCCGCCTGTTAATAGCGCTATGTTTTTTTTACTCATTTTTTAAATAAATTTTGACTGAATAATTGTGTGCAAATTAATAAAAAATATGTTGTGTATATTGCCTCCATTTTTCAATTACCTGGTGCATATCATCTGGTAATTGTGTATCGAATAAAAGGGTTTTACCGGAATCAGGGTGTTGAAATTCAAGTGTCCTGGCATGGAGAGCTTGACGTGGCAATATTTTAAAACAATTGTGAACGAATTGTTTGTATTTTGTGAATGTGGTACCACGTAAAATAGAATTACCTCCATATTCCGGATCATTGAACAATGGATGTTTAATGTATTCAAAATGTGCCCTGATCTGATGGGTTCTTCCTGTTTCCAATTTACATTCTACCAGGGTTACATAATTGAACCGTTCAATTATTTTATAATGTGTAATAGCGTGTTTTCCATGGTCGCCATCAGGGAATACATGCATTTTTTTCCTGTTTTTAAGATCACGCCCTAAATGTCCTGTGATGGTACCTTCTTCTTCTTCAATATTTCCCCAAACGAGAGCTGTATATTTTCGGTTGATAGTGCGTTCATAAAACTGCCTTGCCAGTCTGTTCAAAGCAGATTCTGTTTTAGCAACAACTAAAATACCTGATGTATTTTTATCGATCCTGTGTACAAGCCCAGGCCTTACTGTTCCGTCCTGGTACGTGGGCAAATCTTTGAAATGCCAAGCGAGGGCATTCACCAATGTCCCTGTATAATTTCCATAACCCGGGTGGACTACCATGGCGGGTTCTTTATTAAGCACGATGATATGATTATCTTCATAAATAATGTTTACAGGGATGTTTTGAGGAATTATTTCAATCTCCCGGGGAGGATATGTCATTACAATGGTGATGACATCATTGGGTTTGACTTTATAATTTGATTTGACAGGTTGTTCATTTACCAATATGTTTCCGGCCTCTGCTGCAGATTGAATTTTATTTCGTGAGGCATTTTCGATTTTATTTACAAGAAATTTGTCTATCCTGAGTTTTCCCTGGTTTGTGTCAGCTACAAAGCGATAATGTTCATAGAGTTCAGTATTGGTGTTTTCGGTTTGTTGCATTGAATGTTTTTATGTACAAAGATATTGAAATTTGGTTAAAATCAATACAGATAACCCTTAACGTGGACAAGCCACAACCAAACAAAAAACAAATCTCAAAATACAAATAATGCAGGAATATTAGATGTAAGGTACTAATGAGGATGTATGTATATTAATGTGTATGTTTTATTATCAATTTTTTTCTTTCAATATATCCGCTACCATTTTTAAATTCTACAATGTAAATTCCATCCGGAATGTATGAAATATTGATCCGGTTATTGTATTCAAAGGTTTTGATAAGGCGTCCTTGTATATCATATATTGAAATGTTCAGATTGTATTTGTCAATTCCGGGAGATAGTTTAATGTTTACCTGCCGGTCAGCCGGGTTGGGGAATAATTTGACATGATCTTCTGAAGGTTGATCATGATTTTCAACTTTTGTTTTTGGAGGTAATTCACCAAATACCGGCCTCATCATTAAGGCGCCAGGCCTCTCTGAACTTGCCCATATTCCCTGTGTGTTGTAATATAAATGCTCACTTGCATCGTTGTTTTTATCAAACCCAACATTTAAAAATATTTCATAAAATTGTTCCCACCCAACATAAAATGTTCCGGAAACTGCAACCGGTTCCTGTAGATATAAAGGGTAATAATGATTTAATCCTTTGAATACCGGTTTATAATAATCATCTGTATTCGGGTATTCACTATACCTGGAATACAGAGTGTCTCCGGGGACTCCATTGTTGTCATCCCAAATGGTAAGTTTGAAGTTTATCGTGGTTGTAGTGTCATCATAGTCCTGATTAAAATAGATATATATGGCTTTTAATGAATCTTCTTTGTAACTGTTGAATTGATAGGCTACCTTTCCGTATTTCGTTCCGACCAGGCCATATCCCGCTTCTGCAGAACCATCATCATACGCATAATAATTATGAAATTTCTGCATGTGTGTAACCGTGTCGTTTCTCTTGTTTATGTTGAATGTATCATCAACTGTGAGATAGTGAATCATTTCAAATTTAGCTGAGTCATCATCAAAAATACCGGGAAATATATTTTCATTAGGGCGTTCGGTTAATTCAACGTTAAATGTTTGGGTTTTAAGTGGCCCCATAAAAAAGAATCCACCATCAAAATTATTGAATGATTTGTCGTATTTATAGTTTTTGATTTTAAAATCACGTTTAGTATAAACACCATCTTCCCCAGGGAGTTCCTGCTCATATAAATTTTTATGTTGCGTCTCTATAGTATTTTTCCAAGGGCTTTCTGATGCCTGGATTTTTACATAATGCTTCCAGGGCATGGCAGTTAGGTCTTTCAATACATTAGGAGCAGGGGTGATGAATGCTGCATCTTTGAATGCCGTGTCGTATTTATGACGTCCTTTATCCAGCATGACATAATCTATATTCCAGTGATCTACATTGGCTCTAAGGCCTAAAACCTCATCATTGCTGGTGATGCTGACAATGTTTCTTAAACGGAACCGGAATCCGGTTTTTAAATAATCATTATCTGTAACCGGGATCAGCACAGGCTTAAAATCGTGCAATTTTGTTCCACTGATACCATACACCATATTCCATGAGTCCAATACAGGGTTGTAAAAATCAACAAGCAGTGAATCTGATGATTCGGGGGGATCACCTAATCCCTGGGGTTGGTAGAAAAAACTTAAATATACAGAATCAGCAGGAGTAAAGTCTTTTCCACCGCGAGGAAACCGGTAATGAACACTATCCGTATTGTGGTAATAATATATCGGTTCATTGTATATTAGATGGATTGTGTCATGATAAGTATATAACTGATCACCTTCTTTATAATAATAATTTAATGTATCAACAGGATAAAAGGTTCCTTTTTTTTCAAAAAATAAAGAGTCTTTCATAGAAGGGAAATCAATGTCGCTGATTTTTTTTCTGATCAATGAGCCCAGTAATGAGTCTTTTTTATTGAACTGTAAATTAATGGGTTTGCTTGTGAGTGTATCGGCTCCGAATGTATTTTTAGACCGGCTGTAGAGCTTGCCTCCTGCATTCAGTGCGTCAAATGTTGCAACGCCAATCGTAACGGGGTCAATAGCATACGTGTTATTGACAAATACATAATTATCTTCCCATTTTGTATTGTCAGGATACATTCCATCATAAGAAAAATCATCAATAAAAGGAAGTGATATAGTGTCATTCGTGTTTTTTAATGATTTGAGGGAGCGTTTATTTACAGCATCGTTCAGTTCGGGATTGTATTGGATACCTGTGAGGGTTTCTTGTGCCTGTATACCGGAAATAAACAACATACTTAATACCAGAATGTTTAAGATTGTTTTCCGGGAATTTGTATTTTTATTTATGAATATATCTTTGCCTTTCAACATTTAATTTATGCTTTTGATTTTTGTTGAGTCCAATGTTAACCAAAGATCAACGGTTGCTGCTTGTGGTATTTTGTTTGATTTATTATGTGCGGGATTTTGTTTCCATACCACTGCGTTGTATGTATCCCGCTCATAATTAATGGTATTATCATAGTGTTTTTTGCCAACATTCAAAGAAGAAAGGATTATTTCTTTGCGTGCCTGGTCTGTTTTCATCCCTCTTACATCCGGAGGGGTGATTTTTTTTGTTTTATAACCATCGCCAAGTATCAGGTCTATTTTACTTCCAATATATAGTTTTTTTCCTTTATAGATTTTCTCGCCTTTAAATTTTTGAGTCAGAACGTTGTTTCTGGCAATATCTTCTTTGTAAGATATTTTCCCGACATTAAACCGGTGGGTTTCAAGAATGGCCTGTGCCTGTCTTAATGAAACACCAATAACATCTGGAACTTTCTTTTTGGGTGGTTTGGATGCATTGAGTATGAGGAATATGTTTCTTCCTTTTTTTACTTTAAAGCCTGATGGAGGATTTTGGTTTACGACTGTGCTGGGACGTGCGTTTTGTTTGAAGATTGAGTCCTCTATTTCAATATTAAGATGGTGTTCATCGGCTAATTGATTGCTTTCTTCTACTGTCAATCCATTAAAATCCGGTACAGAAAAAGACTGCCCGTGATGTGTGTAAAATCTCAGGTACGTGAACACTCCCAAAAAGAAAAGTATGGTAAACAATGCTGCATAAAGCATCCGTTGAACCCATACATGATTTCTAATGTAATCGAATATTTTATTTATTATTGATGTTTTCATTTTGATAAGAACGTAAGATTTATAGAATAATTATTTATTTTTTAAATGATTGTTTTTTTTAGGCTTTGGTAGAGTGTATCCCTTTCAATTGGGATGCGTTCAGATTGTTTTATAATGTGTTCGATTTCTCCGGATGTTTTGGGTTTTAGATATTCCATGCCGGCCATTGAATATATTTTTGTAGAATTTAACACAGTCCCATCTAAGTCATTTACACCAAAGTGAAGTGCTGTTTGTGCTGTATCTATTCCCAACATTGGCCAGTAGGCTTTTATGTGTTGAAAGTTGTCTAAAAAGATTCTGGAAATAGCATAATTTTTTAAATCTTCAATCACCGGTACTTCGCCTATTTTACTCATATTATTGTTTGGATTTCTGTATTTAAGCGGGATGAAAACCTGAAACCCATTTGTGATGTCTTGCAAGTTTCTGATCATCGAAAGATGTTCAATCCGTTCCTCGTATGATTCGATATGTCCGTAAAGCATTGTGGCATTGGAGGGAATGTTTAATTGATGTGCCACTTGGTGTATTTCCAGCCACCGGGCAGCATCAATTTTTTCAGGACATATTTTGTTTCTTACCATTGGATTAAATATTTCAGCCCCCCCCCCGGGAATAGCATCCAACCCATTGTTTTTTAAATGAATCAAACCGTTTTTAAGCGTCAATCCGGTTTTTCCTATCATATAATCAAGCTCAACAGCAGTAAAAGCTTTGATAAATATACCGGGAAAATGAGTTTTGATTTTCTTTAAGAGGCCGGTGTAATAAAAGAGATCATGATCAGGATGCACACCGCCAACGATATGAACTTCTGTGATCCCGTGATCAATAAATTGTGCTATTTTATTGAGTATCTCTTCAGTGGTAAGTTCAAAACAGCCGGGTTGATTTTTTTTTCTGGAATAGCTGCAAAACCGGCATTGGTTTATACAAATATTTGTAGGTTCAATATGAATGTTCTTATTATAATAAACGGTTTTTCCATTTTTTTTTTGATTCATATAATCTGCCATTATTCCTAATATTCCCAGATCTCCTGATTGGTACAAAACCATTGCATCTGTTCTATTGATTCGCTGGTTGTTGATGATTTTTTTTACAACGGGAACGATGTTTTGATTAATTATTGATTTGGAAATAAAATATGACAGTTTTTCCATAAAACATATAATTCAAATATAAAATTTAAAATGAATTGGCGACTTGTAAATATTGTTTTGCCTGTTCAGGCTTTCCGATTTTTTTCAATATTTCAGCCATTGCATAATAAGCAGGCTTGTATTGTTGATTGGCTTGTATGCATTGTTTAAGATATTTTATTGCATTGTAAGGTTGCGACTGCTTCATATATATAATTCCCATGTAGTAATAAGCAGAAGAGTATTTTTTATTTACTTTTTTTAATTTATTGAAAGTTGCCAATGCATTATTCAATTCATTTTTTTGTAAATAAGCAATGCCTAAGAGGTTTAGTATATGATCGTAATCAGGATAAAATTCAAGGCATTTATAAGCTGTTTTGATTGCTTGATTGTACATTCCGATTTTGAGATAAGCCTTGCAAAGATTTATATAAGCAGCTTCATTATGTGGTGTAATATCAATGGCTTTTTTCAGATATATAATGGCTTGTTTGGGATTGTTGTTTTCGAGAGCCTGAAAGCCTTTTAAGTCCAGCGTTGTTTTTCTTTCCTGTACAGCACAAATTATAGCGTCATTTACATTGATAGTATGTATTGTTTTGCCGGGTGGCCAGATCCCATGCTTTTGTTGATAGGGGTTTAAATAGGTGTTTACGAATATTGCATAATCCCAATCATGGTTTCCTCTTTCATAGTATCTGCAGTAATGTACTTTTACTTTGTCTTTGTATTTTCTCATGTAATGTCTGAGTTCTTTTGTGAAGTTGGTCCTGATGATCATTTTGTCCTGTGGATCAATTTCATCCAATTTTTCTTTGATGACATTATTTATAAGCCATTGTGCAGCAGGGCGCAGGCTGTGTCCATAATAATCCATTTCATAATCTCCATAAGCTCCGTCTACTCCACCAACAAGTTCATTAAAATAAATGTATTCATAGGGATGCTGTTTGATGGTATGAATGATTGGTTTTATGGCCAATATCAGCATGACGGCATATACAAAGTATTGGAAACGTGGATTTTTGACAACCCTCAATAGTTTTTCGTACCCAATTGCTGTTGCTACCACAAAACTTGGCCAGATGAATAATGCGTGCCGCCATCCTCCGTAAACGTTTGATCCTTTATAGATGATATAAAAAACAGGAAAAGCAAAAGAGAAGACCAGAAAAAAGGTATAAAGATATTCGCTCTGAATGATTTTTTTTCTGATGAATACAATATACAGCAGAAAACCAATTAGAATTACAAAAGGAGTTGTGATCAGAATATATTTTGGAATGTAATACCACGGCAGAAAATCAGACCAATAAATATTTCCTTCGAA
>CAYMKE010000030.1:0-10179 GCA_964390955.1 uncultured Bacteroidales bacterium
GAAAAACTAATTTGCGATTTACAATCGTCTAAAATAAAAATTTACTGAGGTCTGTGTTTATTCCATCATATCCGCCAACTTCGTTACACTTCCCTCAAAATCACTCATTGACAACAGGTTGAAATACTTCCTTCCTGATTAACGAGATCTGTTAACCCGATAAAGTTTTGTTATTCAATATAGGGGGCTTCTAATAATTCAAATAAAATTTTCTGATAATAAAAAAATAAATATATTTACAATAAACAATAGAATACAATCAGGTTTAACACGCATCAAAAACAGTTTAACACCATGAAAAAAAAGCTAATAAAACCCCTCAACTGCTTATTGATTCTCTTTTTATTCCAGGCCAATATATTTTCACAACCCGCAAAATAGACACTATTAATTTACCTTGATGGCGACAATGACCTGGAAGATGCAGCCATTGAAGATGTTAATGAAATGGAAGTCATCGGTTCAAGCGATTCAGTGAATATCATCGTTCAGTTTGACCGAATTGACGGGTATGATAATACCAATGGCGACTGGACAGACACCCGCAGATTTAAAATAACACAGGACTCAGATACTGAAACAATTTCATCTTCGCCCGTGCAAATGTTAGGAGAAGCGAATATGGGACATCCACAAACCCTTACTGATTTTATTAACTGGGGGGTCACGAATTATCCTGCTGAACATTATATGCTGGTTCTATGGAATCACGGGGGAGGATGGCGAAAATCCGGCAGGGATAATCTATTGCGATTTAAGAAATATAAAAATTCAACGCATCATTGTTTCAGACATCACCGGGAAAACCATCATGGACAATAACATTAACAATACGGAGACAAGTATTGATTTATCGCAATTCAATGAAGGAATATATTTTATTCATTTCATTACAACAAAGCATACGTTTATAGAAAAAATTATAAAATTTAAAATTTCCTGCTAAAATTTTGTAAATTTATAACTTTCCACTAAAATTGATAGTACCTAAAAAATTAAATTTTTAAAAAAACAACATCATGAAACGATTAAATTTATTGATTTTAAGTATATTCCTGGGTGCAATGATTGCATTCATGGGATGCCAAAAAGATGACGAACCCAACGAGGAAGAAAAAAATGACAGCATTCTTCCAAATTCATTTTCAGTAGATGTGCCAAGTTCTATCAGCGCTAGCACAACAAAAAGCGGCACATTAAAAAGCACTGCCAGTGATGATACCACCCTGAGCGGAAACAAGATTTATTCTCATTTACGAACCTTCATCCACACGGGTGAAAGCGCTGCTGAAATTGTTGGTGGTATTATTCAGGCTATTTCTGAATATAACATCAATAAAGCCATTACATTAAGTTACGAAAGCAATGATGATGGCAGGACAAAAAACCTGGAAGTAGTAGAAGATGTAACATTTGACGGGCAGACATGGGAATTCCAGATGACCATTTCAGATGCTGCTTCTACAGGCGGAACTTATGGAGGCAAGGGGTTGCAGGTATTTTGGAACAGAAATCCAATTGAAGGCATTGCCATCATCAATCCGTATAATATTGACCGCTCTTCCATTGAAAATTGGTTTACAGACAGCACCTTGTGCAGGATTGATTATAGTGAAGCAGCTACAGGAGAGTATGAAAAACATATGATCGTGTATATTACAGAAGTATTTCTTGGTGATCCCGCTGAACGTTTTGCCATGGAAACCCTTAAAATGTTTGTCGGCAAATACGGTTCCCGGGTTGATGTGTATGGCAGCTCCAACCATCCCAATGCATCTTTTTTCACCAGCACTACAGGATTCAATTGGGCATTTACTGCAGCCGGATATGATGATGCAAACATAGGTGTTGCTGAGGTTGGATTACCTCCAAGCACACTCGATGAAACAAGCCGTTCAGTAATTTTAGAAGACTATTCAATTAAAAAGGTATTCAGTGATCAGATTAATGAAGAATATCCAGGTATTGACAGTACAGTTTTGAATGCATATCTTCATAACACGGAGGCTCCCGGATATTTTGATTCGGATGGATTCATCCGGGGCGGCACCTCTCCCGGAAATGATTACAATGCTTTAGAAACAGCCATTCAAAGTCTTACACCATATAATCCAAAAAATATTTCTGAGTTGACAATCAACTTTAAATAAAAAACATATTGATTGTCTCTAAAGTATTTATATAGTGATTTGCTGAAAATAATATGTATATACATTTTTGAAAGTGATTGTGCCATAGGTTAATATTTATATTGCCCTTATCAGCCCCGAATTAATATGTATCTTATTCTCAAGGCGTTGCCTTGAACTGAATTAAAAAGCCACTTCGTGGCACCAAAATTTTGATCATTACCCGCTTTTTATAAATTGGCCTGATGACTCTTCAATTTTAAATTATCCAACATCAGGTAGATATCCAATTTTTCGATTCCGTGCTTTAATAAATATTGTTTATCTCCCAGGTAATCTTTGGAAAATTCTTCAAACGTATTATTTTTTTGTCCGATGCTCAGAAGATAGTTTTCAATGGCTTGATCGGTGTTGCCTTTACACCATTCAACATGTCCGTTATTAATATAATCATATTTATTGCGCTCGGGTTTGTCTAATAATTTACTATAATATTTACTGGCAGTGTCAAACTTGCCTAACACAAAGCTGCACCATGCAATAGGCCTCATGATTCGATTATTTGAAGGCTCCATATATTCTACCTTGAAATAATACTTCAATGCTTCTTCATAATTTTTCAAATCAAGATATGAATGGCCAAGGTACGTTTGGATATATAAATTTTCCGGATCATGTTGTTCTGCTTTTTTATAATATTCAATTGCTTTTCCCGGATTTTTCAACCGGCGATAACACAATGCAATATTCTTCAATGTCCATGTTTTTTCCTGGTCTGCTATTTCAAGTTTTTTATAAACTTCCAGGGCGTTCTTATATTCTTTCATTCGTTGATAAGCAAATGCAATTTTCTCAAAAAGCTCTGTGCTTGTATCTTCCCCTTTATTTAATTGATCAAAAATTTTGATTGCATCTTCATAAAATTCTTTTTCAAAATAAAATTCACCGATGTTACGCTTCACGTTCTTATCTTTTATAAATAAGGCAAAAAAGCTGGTGTTGTATACATCTATAGGAGTATGAAAAATATTATAAAAAAAACGTTTATCCTTATAGAGCATATAGAAACGGTACATATCCTGAAGATACTGGGTGATGACGGTCTTATCTTTTGTTTGTTGGTTGATGAGCTCATCTTCTTTAGTTAATTCTTCCATTCCCTGCAATTCCATCTTAAATAACTCTGTGATCTGGGATTTTTGTTGTTGAGGGATCATTTGTACATTAAAACAAAAAGAATATTTATCGGAATTGCACATAAATGCAGAATTGGCAAGGCTGTTTACAAAATTCGATACATCTACATATTCTTCTTCGGTTTTTAAAGCATTTTTTGCCGTTTCATTTTCATTATAAAATGGCACAAACCAATTACTTATTTCATTAAAAAACGGAAAATTCTTTAGCATTGAAAATGCGCTCATAAATACATCAGAACCCTCTATCTGCATTCTGGATATTTCCTCCAGTTTTTTTAACAGGTCTGGTGTATCCTGAAAAACGGTTTCCCAGTCCGGGTTTTTTTCTTCTGTCAGATTGTCGGATAGGATATTATCAAGTTCTAACTTGTCATTAAGCTTTGGACGTATTTTCTCGACTTCAGGAATAATCTCGTCCTTTAATTTTCTGTTGATTTTTTCAGTTTCTTTAGACCGTATCAACTGGGTTAAAATCATTTCAACATGCTTTTCAATGTCTTTGTTCTTCCTTAACTCCGATATTTTTTCAAAAATTTCAGGATATACATGCAATCGCTTGTCATATTGATAAAGGATCAATACAATACCTGTCAATGCCCGTTGCCATATCTGATTTTCAAATACTTTATAAAGATCAAAAAGGAAAAACAGTTTTCTCACATCAAAACATCGTTGAATACTCAGAGTTATTGCACTTACTATAAGACATTTATCATGCCATGCTACACTCCCTGAGGCAAAAAACCTTTGAAGTAACTCAAATTCTTCATCATTGAGCCTGTCATTCAACCAAATAAAATGGAAATATTCATTAATAATATGTTTAATGTCTGGTGTGTGGTTTGCCGCCTGATTTTCAAACAAACTGCTAAGATCCTCGCCTTTTAGCAGTATGTTTATGTTATCAGGTATTTCCTGTCTTTTATCCGGTCTTTCTTCAAAAACTTTTTTCTGTCCATAAAATTCAACTGCAAATGATGTTGTATACAATGTTTCTTTTGCTATATCTGCAAGTTCAAACAGCGAAGCAACCAAATGGTTATATATTTTTTCTTTTTCAGGGTCTTTGACATCTGAAAATGAGTGCTTCAAAATATTTTTATATGTTTCTTTCTGTAATTCAAAGCGGTCTATTAGCAAACCGTTTTGTGCAGCTATAATCAAATCATTTAATTGCTCAAGTGCATTGATAATGTGATTATTCTCTAATTGACCTATGATAAATTGATATTTATTGGATATTTCTTTTATGTTCATATAAGGGGCTCATTAATAATAAAGGTTTAAAAAAATTTACAAAAATCATTCCTTTTAATTTGTATTTTAACATTTTTACTTTTGTTGCCACAAAAGCACTAAAATACGAAAATTTTTATTGTTTCATAATTTTCAAAGAAAGCTCCTTCAACTGCTTATCAGTAACAGGATATGGAGTATTGATCATGATATCCCTGCCAGCATTATTTTTCGGGAATGCAATGACATCTCTGATGGAATCTGTTCCTGAAAACAATGCAGCCCATCTGTCAAAACCAAAGGCTATTCCACCATGTGGGGGAGCACCATATTGAAATGCATCAATTAAAAAACCAAATTGTTCATATGCTTCTTTTTCACTAAATCCTAAAGCATTAAACATTTTTTGCTGAATGTTTTTATCATGAATACGAATGGAACCTCCACCAAGCTCTACCCCATTCACAACCAAGTCGTATGCATTGGCCCGCATTTTCCCGGGATCTGATTCAAAATATTTAATGTCTTCATCTTTAGGCGATGTAAATGGATGGTGCATAGCAAAATAGCGTTGATTTTCTTCATCCCATTCAAACAAAGGAAAATCAACCACCCATAAAGGCTCAAAATGATCTTTATTCCTTAACCCAAGACGATTTCCCATTTCCAAACGAAGCTCACTCAATGCATTCAATGTCTTATTTTTATTCCCGGCCAAAACAAGCAACAGATCTCCGGGTTTTCCTTTTGCTTTTGTGGCCCATTGCTTCAGATCATCCTGTGTATAAAATTTATCTACTGAAGATTTAAGAGAACCATCTTCATTAAATTTTACATATACCATTCCTTTGGCACCGATTTGCGGTCTACAAACAAAATCAGTTAAATTGTCGAGTTGTTTGCGAGAATAACCCGAAGCCCCCTGGATACAAATTCCACCAATATATTCTGCCTGATCAAATACCTTAAAATTTTTCCCTTTAACAAGAGGTGTCAAATCATTAATTTTTAATTCAAACCGTATATCGGGACGGTCTGTTCCATATATTTCCATTGCATCATTATATGACAATACAGGAAATTTATTTTCAAATAGTTTTCCTTTTATTGATTTGAATAAATGTTTAACCAGCCCCTCAAACATATCCAAAACATCATTGTGGTGGACAAAAGACATTTCACAATCAATTTGAGTGAATTCAGGCTGGCGGTCTGCCCTGAAATCTTCATCCCTAAAACACTTCACAATCTGAAAATAACGGTCGTATCCCCCTATCATCAGCAATTGTTTAAATGTTTGGGGCGATTGGGGCAAAGCGTAAAACTCCCCGGGATGTAACCTTGAAGGCAAAATAAAATCTCTTGCTCCTTCCGGTGTAGACTTGATAAGGAAAGGGGTTTCTATTTCAATAAAATGCTGATTACTAAGATAAGTTCTTACCTCCATTGCCATTTGATGACGAGTTAAAAGGCTGTTTTTCATAATTTCTCTTCGTATATCAAGATAGCGGTATTTCATCCGAAGTTCTTCTCCTCCGTCCGTTTCATTCAATATAGTAAATGGTGGAGTTTGTGACATAGAAAGAACGTTCAATGTATCCACATCTATTTCAATTTCACCTGTTGGTATATCAAAATTTTTGCTACTCCGTTCCATCACGTTGCCATGAATTTGAATGACGTATTCTCTTCCGAGTTTACGTGCCTCATTGCATAGCTTTTCATCTTTCTCATTATTAAAAACGAGCTGTGTAATACCATATCTGTCTCTCAGGTCAATAAATGTCATTCCTCCCATGTTTCGCAGATTCTGTATCCATCCTGACAAGGTTACCTGTTCTCCCTGGTATTTCATATTCAATTCACCACATGTATGTGTTCTGTACATAATGAGTTGTTTTTAGATAATTCGTATATACAAATATTTTATGATAATTTACAAAACTTATAATCGAATGAGGTAAAATAGTCGAGTAATCGGGGTAGAATAGCGCGCAAATTTTTTTCTGCTTTATAGGAATCATGAAAAACAACTATTGACCCGGGCTTAGCATGTTTAATCACATTCTTAATACAAACTTGTGGGTCAAGGCCTCTGTCATAATCCCTGCTTAAGACATCCCATAAAACTATTTTATATTTTTTTTTCAACACACGAACCTGGGTAGGTTTAATTTTTCCATAGGGCGGCCTGAAATATTTAGAATTTAACAACATATTTGCTTCATCAATATCCTTAAAATAAGCTTTATTATTAGTCCTCCATCCTTTAAGATGATTAAACGTGTGATTGCCAACACCATGGCCGTCATTCATTATCTTCTCGAATAATTCACGATTGTTTTGAACATTTTTCCCAAGGCAAAAAAACGTAGCTTTTGCATTATATTTTTTCAATAAATCCAATACCCAATTGGTGATGCCCGGAGCAGGGCCATCATCAAATGTAAAATATATTTTTTTCTGTTTTTCCGGTACATGCCAAAGCAAACCGGAAAACAGTTTTGGTAATATGACAGGTGACGTTAATCCAAAATTCATGTATACTGTAATTCAAATTATTTTGTCTTCAAAAATATAAATAAATATTCCTTTTGATATATTATTGTTAAAAATTTTATATATTATTTTAAAGGAACGGGATAATACCTTCTAACCCGATTGCTCTTGATCCTTTTAATAATATAAAAGCATTTTTAATTGGATTGGCTTTAAGAAAATCTGCCAGATCATTTGTATTATTAAATGCCTGTATATTTTTATAATTGTACTGATCTGTAGTTTGCCTAAAATTCTTTCCCACAAGTATTACCTGTTGAAATTCCTGTTCCAGCAGTTCAGCAATATCTTTATGTTCTTTATCACTAATATCACCCAATTCAAGCATATCTCCAATGATTGGTATTTTATTTTTTGCATCAATTTGAGCAAAATGCTGAATAGCAGCCTTCATACTTGTCGGATTGGCATTATAATAATCAAGAATCAATTGATTATTACTGGTTTTATAAAGCTGTGACCGATTGTTTTCAGGGGTATAAAGTTCTATGGCTTTTTTAACAGACTGGTCACTTATATCAAAGTATTTACCGAAAGCACAAGCGGCCAACACATTTTCACAATTAAAACTCCCCACAAGGTTGGACTTAATATGTACTTTTTTATTTTCAGACGAAAAAAAATATAATTCGAGGAATAATTCTGAAGGGATACACGCTCCTTTAAAATCACTGTCATCTCCTGACCCATATGACTTAAAAGGAATCTGAAGTTCATGGGCCAATTGCATTAAAACATCATTGTCATTATTAACAAAAACCAACCCGTTTGATTTTTTAATATATTGATATAATTCGGATTTTGCTTTTTTTACTCCTTCAAAAGACCCAAATCCTTCAATATGGGCATTTCCGATATTGGTTATCAACCCCAATTCAGGAGATGCGATTTCACACAAATCATTAATCTCACCAATATGATTGGCCCCCATTTCAATAATACCAATTTCATGAGTTGAATTCATGGAAAGCAAAGACAATGGCACGCCAATATGGTTATTCAGGTTTCCACGGGTTGCAAAAACCTTATATTTTGTACTCAAGACGGAAGCAATCAATTCTTTTGTAGTTGTTTTTCCATTTGATCCTGTAAGGCCAATTATTTTGGTATTTAATTGTTTTCTATGATACGAAGCCAGTTGTTGTAACGTTTTCAATGTGTTATCAACCAAAATGTATTTCCCCGTATTTTTATAATATTCAGGATCATCTACTATGGCATATGCAGCACCCTGTTCAATTGCAGGTTTAGCGTATTGATTTCCATTGGTATTCCCCCTTAATGCAAAAAAAATATCACCATGTTTTATCTTCCTGGTATCAATCGAAATATCAGGCTGACGCAAAAAAATGTTATACAGATCGGAAATATTCATCATTTAAAAACTCTTAAAATAAAAAAAAGGCCTCATTAAAATTTAATGAGGCCTTTTATAATTATTTAAATTATAATATTATTTTTCCATGTTGCCAGAAGGGCTTCCCATTTGGTCCATTGCGCATCTAAAACCTATATCTACCTGTGATTCATCCTGGTTCAGGTATCTTCGTTCGCCCGGACTCAACCAATATGCTCTGTCTAGCCAAGAACCGCCTTTATAAACTCTTGTTCTGTTGTTGATTAGTGAGTTGACATCATTATTGGTTTCATCTTGTTTATACATCACCTGGGGCTTATCCTTAAATGCATCATCTTTATAATGTATACTTGATTCTAAGTCACCATCGCTATAATTCCTGTAATCCGCTTTGGTATAATTTTTTCTTCCTTCAGCATCTTCTTCGTCAATCTTCTTCCATTTCAATCTGCCGAGGCTGTCTTTAGGAGCAACACGCCCTTCTTCATCTGTTACAAGTTCTTTATAAACATTCCCACGGAATGGCCTGAAATCATGTACATCTTCAAAAGTAGTAGGACGATACACATCATATACCCATTCATTAACATTTCCAGCCATACAGTACAACCCATAATCATTTGGCCAGTATGATTTGACATTGGCTGTGATACTTGCATTGTCATTAAGGCTTCCTGCAACACCCATCATATCTCCTCTTCCTCTTCTAAAATTGGCCATGAATTTACCAAGATTACCTCTGTTTGGATTTCTGACATTATGGCCTTCCCAGGGGTATATTCTTTTCTCAAAAACTCTCTCATCATAAGTATTACCAACAAGCGCTTTTGCAGCAAATTCCCATTCTGCTTCAGTTGGTAATCTGTATTCGGGCAATAATATACCATCTGACATCCTAACCCTTCTTTCCTCTTTGTCAGGTTCTAAAGCAGGAAGATTCTGTTTAACCATTCCTTCATACTGTCCGGCCAAATAGGCACCTGTATGAAAACTTTGTTCTCCTACCTGATTCGGATCCAGCTCCAGAATTCCCGCATTCACCAATTGTTTTTCATTTACCCTGTCGGTACGCCATTCACAATAGTTTACTGCCTGTTCCCATGAAACTCCTACTACAGGATAATTATTATATGCAGGGTGTCTCAAATAATACTTTACATAGGGCTCATTATACGCCATTTTTCTTCTCCATGACAATGTGTCGGGAAGTGCTTCTTTTAATACATCAGGATAATCCCTGTAAACCCTTCCGATCCAATGTAGATATTCCCTGTAATCTACATTTCTGACTTCTGTTTCATCAATATAGAATGAAGAAACCGTTACTCTTCTTGTTACATTATCATAGGTATGATAAACAGGGTCTTCCTGTGCCCGGCCCATACTAAAATTTCCACCTTCTACAAATATCAACCCCGGGCCTGTTTTTTGTTTATATGCTACGTTGACTTCAAAACCACCATTGTCAGGATTATTATATTCCCATCCTGTTGTTGGTGATACACCACCTTGTCCTCCTCCGCCGCATGATGTTACGGCTATGAGAGTAATGGCTGTTGTAAACTGAAATAATTTTATTTTTTTCATAATTCACAGAATTTTTTCCAAAAATAATGAAATATTTTTTAAATAACTAATAAAAAAATCATTTTATTATCTTTTTATTGTCATTATTTTGCCAGTCTATCCATATTGATAT
>CAYMKE010000030.1:10279-18720 GCA_964390955.1 uncultured Bacteroidales bacterium
ATCATTTTATTATCTTTTTATTGTCATTATTTTGCCAGTCTATCCATATTGATATTTCGTGAGAACCTAATGATGAAAGAATTACATTATTTTTTGGTAATTGAAAATCATAACTGTAATGGATCTGGTAATTGCCTGCCACATATCCAATATGGAATACAAATGTTTTAAAATAAAACTGCAGGTCGTGCTGAAAAGAAATGCCAATAGTATATTTCTGTTCTAATTTGAAACGACTACCATAATTTAATATATGATAATTTCCCTGGTATAAATAAAGAAAATGTGGTAGTGTATTAATTGTTTCTTTTCCAAACCGGTCATAAAAAACCGGGATATCAGCAAAAAAATGCATTGAATATTTTCGTGGGATTGTTTGATATTGACTTAAATGAGTTTGTTTTATATGATGTGCAGCTCCTCCGAATAAAAATCTTGAATGATTCCTGAAATTTTTAATATCAAATAAAAAACCCAGTCCAACATCAAAATATCCTCTGTTTATATTTCCTGTATTTTCATTATTCGAAAGGACAAACCCTTCACCATCTACATACATATCAGGCAATTTCATATCATTGGTTACAATGCTTTTCTGGTTCCAACTGGCTTGAAATCCTGCCCTGAATTCGCTATAATAAGTCATTTTTAACCGATATGCATACATAACATCTGCTGTAAAATTATTGTAAACACCTCCTCCCTGCCTGTCATTTATTAAATGACCACCTATCCCCCCATGTAAAAAATCTGAAGGTTGGTCATAAGAAAAATTATACGTCACATATTTGGCACTTATATCAGCCCAATGATTTCTGTAACTTGAAATAACCCTCGGGCCGGCATTCCCGGCAAATGCAGGATTAAGATGCATTTGATTAATAAAATATTGACTAAAAAGAGGATCCTGAGAAGTTGAATACTCCCCGGAAAAAAATAAAAGCAGTACCAGTACTATAAAAAATTTATTTTTCATAAATAAGTTTACTATCGCAAATAATAAAATTGCAATATATTTTTCAAGATAACGTTTAAATTTTTAAATTCTTGTTTTTTAAAAAAGAGCATAATAAATTAATTTCTCAAATATAATGACAATATTATTTAGGTCACTGGTTATAATCTTATTTTTTTTCTTTTCTGCTTTTTCATTTAGCCAGGATTATCAAAGAACAATTCAATGGCAAGCCAATAAAGACATCCCACAGGAGGATGTCTCAAAAGGCATTTCACAATACTTATCATTTAAACTTGCTGTATATAATAATTATAAAACCTTATTGCCTTATTATACAGAAACGATTGAATTAAACACTTCCGCAGCAAAAGCAACTCTAACCAACCTGCAATTTGAAAAAATAGAGAAAAAACAATTGAGCAATGTTGGCCATTTAGACTCATTGACCGGAACGATACAATTACAACAAAGTGTTTACCTGCAACGAAAGAAACCTTACCTGCAGATGTCTTTCATTCCCTTAAGAAAGGGGCCTGACGGATCCATTGAAAGACTTGTGAGTTTCACGATTCATCTCCGGAGTATTGACAAATCAGGCACTTCTTCTCTAAGGCATAAACACCTGAAGAGTTCCGGATATGCATCTCAATCGGTTTTAAGTTCAGGTACCTGGATAAAAATTAAAATCCCACAAACAGGCATTTATAAATTAACTTATGCACAACTCACAGACATGGGTATTTCAGACCCCTCAAATGTTAGCATTTACGGAAGGGGCGGTGGTGTTTTGCCCTTTTACAATAATGAACCCGTAGATGTAAATTTAGAAGAAATACCCGTACACTTTGAAGATAAAAACAATAATGGATTTGGAGAAGGCGATTATATATTGTTTTATGGGAAAGGGCCTACTAAATGGGAATATGATGATATAAATAAAATATTCAAACACGAAAAACATTACTATGCAAATGCCTCTTATTATTTTATATCTTCAAGCCAGGGAAAAGGAAAAGAACCAGTATTTGAACCTTCAGCGTCCGAAACTGCAAATACCACTATCACAACATTCAATGACTTTGCATATCATGAAAAGGATGAAGTAAACCTTATAAAATCAGGAAGAGAATTCTATGAAAAAATTGATTTTTATCCATCTTACCAGTATTCCTTTTCCTTTCCAAATGTACTCAAAAACAAACCCGTTCACCTCTCTGCAAAAGTTGCATCAAGGTCTACCCAACAGAGTCAATTTCAGGTGAATGCAAATTCGAATCCTGTTATAACATTGACAACAAATGGATTTGGCTCATTGACAGGAAAAACCTATGCGCAGTCAGCATTTGACACCTCATCTTTTTATACAAATCAAAGCAATATTTCAGTATCCATATCATTTAACAATCCAGACCCCTCCGGATTAGGATGGCTGGATTATGTTTTATTAAATGCCGGGCGAAAATTAAAGATGAATGGCAGTCAAATGAGTTTCCGCAGTATTGCTTCTATTGCGCCCGGGAATGTTTCGGCATTTAAGCTAAGCAACGCGAATGATAATACTTTAATTTGGGATGTAACAGACCAGCACAATATAAAAAATATTGGAACCACTATGAACGGTGACACTCTTAAATTCACTCTGCATACAGATACACTCCGTGAATTTATTGCGTTTGACAAAACAAAAGATGTTTTTACTCCTGTTTATAAAGATGATGATAAAGCAGGGGCTATCCCAAACCAAAACCTCCATGGCATAGGACAACCTGATATGATCATTGTTACTCTTGATAAGTATAAACAAGAAGCCGAAGATATAGCAACTTTTCACAGGGAAGCGGATCAATTAGATGTTGTTGTAATTAAACAAAATGAAGTATTTAATGAATTTTCATCCGGCGCCCCGGATGTTTCGGCATTACGGAATTTTATGAGAATGTTATATGACCGTGCTGATAACGAAGATGAACTGCCTCAATATTTACTCCTGTTCGGTGACGGCTCATATAACAATAAAGGAAATACCGATGATTTTATTTTAACATACCAAAACAGAAATTCTATTGACGAAGTGAGTTCTATTGTAACAGATGATTATTATGGATTACTTGACCCAAATGAAGGAGAAACAAAAGGCTTATTGGATATCGGAATAGGACGATTCCCTGTAAACAATAAAAAAGAAGCACAGATGATAGTGAACAAAATAAAAAATTATTATTCGAACCAAAACATGGGGAGTTGGAGGAAAAAAATTTGTTTCTTTTCAGATGATCAAAATGGAGATCATTTTGAAGGCAACCAGCATATGAATGGCGCCAATTCATTGGCCAGGTATATAGAAAACAATTATCCTGCATTTGATATCACCAAAGTATATCTTGATGCATTCCGGCAAATTTCTACTTCAACAGGAGACCGGTATCCCGAAGCCAAACAACGGGTAAATGACATTGTCAATTCAGGAGTCCTGATCTTTAATTATACCGGACATGGAGGAGAAATGGGACTTACCCATGAACAAGTACTCTCTATAAATGATGTATTATCATGGAAAAATCAGGACAAATTAGCCCTTTTTATTACTGCTTCTTGTGAAGTAAGCCGTTTCGATGATCCCGGACACGTTTCATTCGGAGAACATATTTTATTAAATGACCAGGGAGGTGGTATAGCCCTCTTTTCTACCACCCGTTTAGTATATGCTAATGAAAATGATTTGTTAAACGAACAGTTGTTTAAATATGTTCTTGAACATGGCGCAGATCATGAAAAACACACTCTCGGGGATATAGTCCGGCTTGCCAAAACAAATACCGGATCATCAAATAATAAACGAAAATTTTTATTGCTCGGAGACCCTGCCCTCAAACTCGTTTACCCGGAAAAGAATGTGGCAACTACTAAAATCAATAATGAGAACATCAGTCAATACACAGACACGATCAGTGCACTTGAAAAAGTAACCATTGAAGGCAGGGTTGAAGATACCAGCGGCAATTTTCTTTCAGATTTTAACGGAATAGTATATCCAATCGTATTTGACAAAAAAACCAATATTACAACCCTGCAAAATGATGGAGGAAATACTACATTTAATTTCAGCACCCGGGATAATATATTATTTAAAGGAAAAGCCAGTGTAACAAACGGGGCCTTTTCTTTTCAATTCATTGTTCCTAAAGATATATCCTATAATTATGGATACGGCAGAATAAGCTATTATGCTGATAATAATGCATACGACCTCAGAGGAAGTTATGACTCCATTATCATCGGGGGCTCATACAATAATACACAACCCGATACCACCGGCCCGTCTATAAAACTTTATTTAAACGACAAAAACTTTGTTTCGGGAAGTGTAACAGATGAAAACCCGGTGCTTTTAGCCTACGTATCGGATTCAAACGGAATCAATACTGTAAGCCAGGGCATTGGACACGGAATATCAGCAGTATTAGAAGGAAGTAATACACTAAACATTGACCTGAATTCATATTATGAATCGGATATTGATGACTATCAAAATGGAAAAATTGAATACCCTTTCAATAATTTAAAACCCGGAACATATACATTGACTGTTAAAATTTGGGACGTTTACAATAATTCCGCCCAAAAAAGCATTGAATTCACCGTACAAAAATCGTCCAAATTAAAACTTGATCATGTGTTGAATTATCCAAATCCTTTTACAACACATACATCGTTTTATTTTGAACATAACCAGCCTAATCAAACAATGGATGTACTGATACAAATATTTACCGTATCAGGTAAGCTGGTCAAAACAATCAAAACAACAACTTCTCCTGAAGGATACAGGGTCGGGCCAATTGAATGGGACGGACTTGATGATTTTGGAGATAAAATCGGACGTGGCGTATACGTTTATAGGTTAAGTGTCCGTTGTAATAACAAAACAGCCGAAAAAATTGAAAAATTAGTCATTTTAAGGTAAAACAATTAACATTAAATAAACACAATGACACATTTAAAACAAGCGGTTTTATTTATAATCATGATATTAACGACCTTTTCATTTGCTTATTCTGATGATGATAATGTGATTAAAGACCCAGGTGAACTTCTTGGACAAACATATAATCCTGTTCAGACTGCTGTCCCTTTTCTTATGATCGCACCTGATTCAAGGGCAAGCGCTATGGGCGATGTAGGAGTTGCAACCAAACCCGATGCATACTCTATGCACTGGAATCCTGCAAAATATGCATTCATTGAAAAAGATATCGGAGTCACTCTTTCAGCTTCTCCCTGGCTTAAAAAACTGGTGAATGATATGTATCTTTATTATTTTACTATATATTCCAAATTAGACAAAATGCAGACAATCGCCTTTTCTATAAGATATTTTACACTGGGCGACGTTGAATTCACGAATGACCAGGGAGACTTTGTTACAACACATAATCCCAATGAATTTGCATTAACAGGTGCATATTCAAGGCTTTTTTCTGATAAATTTTCCGGTAGTATGGCTTTCCGGTTTATCCGGTCCGACCTCACAGGCGGGTACAGCAATTCAAACATAGATTCTGAAGCAGGCATATCCTATGCTGCCGATATCTCGGCATACTATGAAAATGATATTGAAATCTATGAAAAAAAATCCATCCTTTCATTTGGAATGAATGTTTCGAATATCGGAACAAAAATTTCTTATACCGGGCAAAGTGATGAATTCATCCCTATCAACCTGAGATTTGGAAGCGCCATGAGGATGCAACTTGATGAATACAACGAATTGGGGATAGCACTCGACCTGAATAAACTACTTGTACCCACCACACCCATATATAATGATGACAAAGAAATCGTAGCAGGAAAAGACCCTGAAGTCTCTGTACCTGTAGGGATGTTCAGGTCTTTTTACGATGCCCCGGGAATCATTAAAGACAATGGCGAACGAAGCGTTTTCAGGGAAGAAATGCAGGAGATCATGTACAGCGTAGGTGTAGAATACTGGTATATCAATCAATTTGCCATCCGGGCCGGGTATTTTAATGAACATCAGCGAAAAGGCAACAGGAAATATTTTACTGCAGGAACCGGTTTAAAACTTAGCGCTATTGGAATTGATTTTTCTTACCTTATACCCGTGAATCAACAAAACCCACTTGCTAATACTGTCAGGATATCCCTTACGCTTGATATAGGGGAATACAGTAAATGATAAAATATATCATCTTACAAAATCTCCATGATTATAAAGGTATAGAGGTTGGCAGTTAGTAGTTGGCAGTTAGTAGTTGGTAGTTGGTAGTTGGTAGTTGGTAGTTGGTAGTTAGTAGTTGGTAGTTGGTAGTTGGTAGTTGAAAGTTAGCAGTTGAAAGTTGGCAGTTGGCAGTTGAAAGTTGGCTGGTAGCAATCTAAATTTAAAACAGAGCCTTAACTTCCAAACTTCTTAACTTCCAAACTTCTAAACTTCTAAACTCAATTAACTCAATTAACTCAATTAACTCAATTAACTCAATTAACTCAATTAACTCAATCACAAACAAATGAATACACGGATAGGTTACGGATATGACATTCATCAACTAATAAAAGGGACAACATTGTACCTTGGCGGGATAAAACTGCAACACGACAAAACTGCTCTAGCCCATTCAGATGGCGATGTATTAATTCATGCTATCTGCGATGCATTATTAGGAGCAGCAGCGCTAGGGGATATTGGTTCGCACTTCCCGGATAATGACCCGGCTTACAGGGACATAGACAGCAAAATTATCCTTGAACGAACCATACAAATCATTCAAACACATCATTTTGTCATTGGCAATATTGACTCAACCATCATACTTGAAAAACCAAAATTAAAAGAACATATCCCTCAAATGATCAGTACATTGACATCAATCATGCACATCAACGAAAACCAACTGTCCATTAAAGCTACAACACATGAAAAACTGGGGCCGTTGGGAAATGAGGAAGCTATTGCGTGTCATGCAGTGGCATTGTTAGAAACAGCTCTTTTCTAAAAACTGGTTGACAGATAAGTCGGTATTTGGTTCAAAAAGCTGTAAAGTTGACAAAAACGCAGTTGGCAGTTGGCGATGTTACTTTATCTTTTGCCATTCACAAACAACTCATCTTTCAATTTATCAAAATCATCAAACATAAACCGGTTGGTAAAGATCAGGGTCAAAATCACTGTGATCAATGCCGACACGAATATGGTAAGCATGATCATGATCTGGTAATTCAGTATAATAAGCATTCAACGCTATAATATTTGTTTTAAGGCAATTCCCCATAATAATCCCTGTGATGGGTATAAAATAACGCGACTCGAACATATAATCCAACTGTAATACTAAACCAAGAAAAAACGGATCTACAGTGATGCTAAACTCAAATGCTCTGCAGATACGATCATAATAATATAATGCTTGTCTATAAAGCCGAAAATTATTTTTACACGATGTGTGTATCACAAATGTAATAGATCATTTTAAATGCAAAAAAAATAATTTGGTTCAGTAAGAAAATATTAAAATAATTTGCGTAAGAATAAAAAAAACAATATACTTGCACAAAATTTACTATAAATTATTGTTAAACAAAAACAAAACAATCATGAAAAAAATCAACTTATTCTTTCTCGCAATCATTTTTGCTTTTTCAGCAACAGCCCAGGATACTGAGGGCGAAGAAAACACTGAAAAAAAAGCAACAGACATGGACAAAATCCTTCCGGCTTCCGGTGATTATGCCATTGGGTTTGATGCAACTCCTTTATTTAATTTTGCACTGAATGCTGTGAATATTATGAACAATACAGGAGCTACAGCCCAACATCCCGGTTATGTAAGCGGTTTTAACCAAACAATTATTGGAAAATATTTTGTAGATAAAAGCACTGCTTACCGTGTAACAGTGGGGATTAACAGCAATTCATCTGCTACCACCACTTTCAATGACCATCCCTATGACTCATCTGGTGGTGAACCTGTAGAGTATAAAGACGTGACAAAAAACAGAAGCATGAATGTTTCAATCGGTGGAGGCCTTGAAAAACGCAGAGGGTATGGCAGACTACAAGGCTTTTATGGCGGTGAAGCCATTATAGGTTTAAATAGCAGTGCTGCAATTAATAAATATGGACTTGAAATGGATTCTGCAACAGTAAATGATGTTATAGGTGATACACGGACATTAAAAAGCAAAGACGGCCTGGGTTTCTCAATAGGATTGCGTGGATTTGTCGGTGTAGAATATTTCTTCCTTCCCAAAATGGCTGTAGGCGCTGAATTCGGATGGGGATTCATGTATTCAATTAATCCCAGAGGCTCTGTAGAAACAGAATCATGGAATGCAACCGATCAGGAAGCTGAAATTGAAGAAGATAAAGGATCAACAAAAACCAGAACATCCGGTTTTTCAGTAGACCAGGGATATAATTCAGGCGCAGCAGGAGCATTAAAACTTACCATTCACTTTTAAAAAAAAA
>CAYMKE010000031.1:0-18450 GCA_964390955.1 uncultured Bacteroidales bacterium
GGCTTAGGCGCCTTGCATCTGCACAAAGCTAATGGCATGAATGTTCCGGGTTAATCTCCGTGTTCAAAGATTTAGAATAGAGCCACATTTTATTCTTCAAATACTTCAAAAACATGCCTGAACACTTCGCCATGCTCATCTACTAAGGTAATTACATGTTTCCCGGGATCGGGATTTAATTCTTTTTCATGAATTTCAACTGTTTTACCGATGTATGTTTGATCCAGATGCCAGTAAATGGTTGATAACGGATTCCTGTGTGCTGCTTTAATCACTACTTTTCCTTTTGTTCCATCGAGTTGTACAGGGATATATACTTTTGCAAATTGTTCAGGAAATATAATATCCATGGCATTGGATTTATCCCCCGGGTAGCATCCTTCTGCAAAAGGGGGCAGGGGACGGTATTCAGGATGATTTTTTTTATAGTACCATTCCATTGCCGGAGGTAAAACAAACCACTTTTTATGGTGGATTTTGTATACGTCTTCACATGAAGAGGTGACCCTGTATCGCTCATGTCTGTCTAAATGTACCAGCTTGTGATAAGGACAGGTTTGCATTCTTGATCCTCTCGCTGGTATAAATACAGAGTCTGTTTCCTTGCAAAACGGGCCTCCCGGGTAACCGCTTTTTCGACAAACCGGAATTTGAATCATTTCATCATAAGGAATATCAAACCAGCCACTAATTGAAAGCACGTTGATGATATCAAAAAGAACAGGAGCAGCAGCAGCAATTCCGGTTAAGCCCGGGCGTCCTTCTCCATCTGCATTGCCTGCCCAAACACCTACCACATATTGTGGTGTGATCCCGATGGCCCATGCATCCCTAAAACCAAAGCTGGTGCCGGTTTTCCATGCAATCTGCTCTGAAGATTGGAAATATTCCCATCCTGCCTCCTGGCGAGGACGGTTCATATGTTTCAGGGCTTCAAAGGTGTAATAAATAGAAGCAGCATCGAATATACTATGCTCATGGCTCCCTTTTGACGAAACAGGATATGCAGAAGGGATTTGATAATTAAGCGGATGATAATCATCAGGATGATATGTTGAGTTGAATTCCCTGAAATGGTTTAAGCTTCTGGCCATGCTGGCATAAATCCCTGTAATTTCCCATAGTTTGACTTCCGAGCCGCCCAGAATAATAGACAGGCCATAGTGATCCGCCGGCCGGGTAAGGGTAGAAATATTTAATTTTTTTAGCTTATGATAAAATTTTTCCAGCCCGTAATCTTGCAATAACCTTACTGCCGGAATGTTTAAAGAACGGTAAAGCGCTTCATCAGCAGGAACTGCACCGTCATTTGTCCTGTCGAAGTTTTTAGGGGTGTAACCGGATATTTGAGTCGGTATATCAGGAACAAGTGTTTTGGGAAGCAATTCGCCATCAGATAACATGGCAGCGTAGAGTAAAGGTTTAAGTATACTGCCTGAACTACGTTCGGAATCAATGATGTCTACTTTGTTTGAATGCCTCTTTTGCAGGTCACGGGTATTGCCCACATAAGCCAGTACGTTGCCTGTTTTGACTTCAGCAACAATAGCGGCAGCATTATGTATTTCGTTGCTTTTGAGTATTTGATGATGTTTTTCAATAATCTCCGTGACGTTGTTTTGTAATTTTTTTTGTATGGTCGTTTGCACTCTTTGTTCTCTGTACCCGTCATTTTTTACCCTGTTCAATAAATGTAATGATGACTGGGGTAATGGTTCGGGTGTTCCTGGTAAGGGTTCTTCAAGAGCCAGAAGGTAAGTTGTTTTGTCAATAATCTCGTTTTTGTAAAGTTTTTCTAATAAACGATTTCGTTTTGCTTCAAATATCTTTTTGTTTTTTCCCGGATATATCATGGATGGAGCATTGGGCAGCACAGTCAGTGCTGCTGTTTCGGACCAGGATAAATGGCCGGGCGGGCGGTTGTAATATCGCCAGGCTGCCGCATCAAGCCCTACCACGTTTCCGCCAAACGGAGCATTCGAAGCATACAAGGCCAGTATTTCTTTTTTGCTGTAGCGTATTTCAGCTCTTACAGCCAGGATGCATTCAATCAATTTTTGCCAGACATTCCTGGGTTTACCCTTTCGCGACATCCGAATGGCCTGCATGGTGATGGTGCTGCCACCACTTACTACCTTGCCTGCCTTGATATTTTGCCTGAGTGCACGCAAAAGGGAGCCCGGATTGACTCCCGGATGATAATAAAAGTATTGGTCTTCAAAAACCAATAGTGATTGTTTAAATTTTTCGGGAATGTTTTTATTATATGGAAAACGCCATTGCCCGTCATCTGCTATTGTTGCACCTAGTAAATCACCCTGTTGGTCTTCGATAACCGTACATACAGGGGCTTCAAAAAGTGGGCCTGGAAGACAAAAGGCAAACCAGGCAACAAGACAAATGATGATTCCGTATGTTATTTTGTTTTTTAAAGACATGTCGATTGCCACGCAAACTTTATGACACTAAAAATAGTTGTTGTTCTTTACGAATGTGGGTGCAAGGTCAATTTACCTTGCACCTACATATTGAATATTCTTTACTGCTCTTCGGGAAGTATAATGTTTACCCATTGCCCTGCTTTCACAGCATGAATATCATTATCATACATGGCTTCGCAATAAACGGAAGGTAAATAATATGTGCCCAAATATGCAGCATTGAGCTTGATCCTGAACACTTTCCGCTGGTTCCTGTTAAGGTCAAAATGAGTATACACCCTGTCGTCACGAATATCTTGATATTCCGGCTTATCTACAGTATAAGAAGCATTATATTCATCCATACGGACATTATGGATTTCCCATCCTGATGGAAAGATTTGTTTTAAAGCCATATTTTTATAAGTGTCTAAAACCCCGGGATGTTTAACCGTTACTTCAGCATAAAAATCAGTTCCTTGTGTGATTTCTGTGGGCTGGATTTCATTATTCTGCATATCCAGATACCGTACAGACATTTGCAGGTTTTCCTGGGATGATTCCCGGTTGTCTGTTGTTGGGATGCCTTGTTGAATAACCTTTACAAATAAAGAAGATGAACCATTGTTTTGTAGTTTAATGGTTCCTTTGGTTTCTGCGTTTAATTTTATTTGTGTTACGGGCATATCTGTTATGGCGTTTTTACTGGATTCTCCATCAATGGAATAACTGAATTTAACAGGTTCATCACTCTGTCGCCCGATAAATTTAGAAAGAGCTAAAAGTGAATAAGCTGTGGTTTGCGTGCTATACCATCTTCCAGAACCCATTTTTTCAGCGATCCTGTCTGCTACTTTTTTCCCGGTTATTTTTTCTTCCATCAATGAAAGTGTTTCCAGAATCATCGCTAAATCCCTGGTACTTGAACCATAGGTATAACCCAATTCACGGTAATCTTTTACATCTGTTGACAGTTTTTTAATGATGTCTTCTGCAACACGTGTTTTCCCGGCCAGATGATAAGCCGCTGCCAGTCTCCATTTACTCTGTAATCTTAAACCATCTTCCTGTCTCATCCTGTTCATCGCGCCCATTTCGGGTTCGCCTGCAAGAGCTAATGTATACAACCTGTATACTTGCGTAAGGTCATCATAATGGCGCCGTGGGAAATTTGTACTCCACTTGCGTGCTGCTTTTTTCTGAAAGCGCAGCCATTGTTTTAGCATCCCCGAAGGAATATCATATCCTTTGTTTTTTGCTTCTATAAGGAAATGGCCTGCATAATTGGTACCCCATTCCGAAGTATGACGTCTTCCGGGCCAATAACTAAAACCTCCTTCAGAATTTTGGAATTGCATCAACCGGTTGATGCCTGATTTTATATTCTTTTGTGTATTTTGTTTATCCGACTCCGATAATTTCACCAATTGATCAAGGAATAACTGGGGAAACACAGATGATGTTGTTTGTTCAATACACCCGTAAGGGTAACGAATAAGAAAATCCAGGCGTTTCTCAAGGTTCATAGGCATGAAGCCGGATACCTCCAGAACAGCTTCATTTGTCCCTTCAATCCCAACAGGATTGTATGCTGTGCTCCATGTCCGGCCTTTTTCAATAATTCCATCTATTGTTTTTGTAATTTGAGGATTTGGTGCCCGTACCTGGAGTTCTGTTTCATAAACAGCCTTTTCAGATCCGGATTTTGCAATGATTTGGATTGTTGCTTTCCCTAATTTTGGTGCCACAGCAGATTCAAAGTTTATTGTTTGGTCACCGGTCTCGGAAAAAGTAATTTTTTGTGTTGTGGAACCCTGTGGAATAAGCATGTCATTTGTCTTCACAGATACTTTTACATTTCTTATGTTTTTTTCCATTGCAAACACGGTAACAGGGATCTGAATTTTTTCTTTTGGCCCGATAACCCTGGGAAGTGTTGCCAATACCATTAAAGGTTTTTTAACCGGGGTTACTTCCCCGGCAGAACCATATTTTGCATTTTCACAAGCCACGACCATTGTTTTCACAGAGCCAATATAATTTGGCATGGTGAATGTATGTGCGTTGGTACGGCCTGATTTTAAGTGGAATGGGCCAAAGAATTTAACAACAGGTTCAAAGCGGTTGGCTTTTTTGCCGTCTTGTTTTTTCAATCCCATGCCGCCCCCGATCTCTAATAAGCCTGCAAATTCACCTGAAAAAGCGCCAATTACATAATCATACATATCCCATGTTTTAACCCCCAATGCATCCCTGGCATAAAAGTGATTCCATGGGTCTGGTGTGGTAAATCCGGTCAGGTCTAATAATCCTTCATCAACAACAGCCACGGTATAATTCATCTCTTTGCCATCTTTCTCAGATATCTTAATGGTAGCTTTTTCATTTGGTCTTAATACGTTAGGCATATCAATGTTAGGATTCAGGTGTGTCTCCGGGTCTTCTACTTTTATGGGTTGTACACCATACAACCTTATAGGAAGGTCATTTGTTGTTTGATTGTGAGGCTGTAAAAGAGAGATGTAGACGTACACATTCGGGGCCATTTCTTTGGTGGCCTCAAATTTGAATTCTGTGGATCCTTCATTTGTTTCAACCCAAAAACCATCCACTATTTCAGATCCTGATTCCAGTGTGACAAATGCACGTCCTTCTTTGCTGGTAGGCATTTTCACGATCACTTCTTCGCCTGTATTATATGTCTCTTTGTTTGTTGAAAAACGAAGCATGGAGGCGCCCCCTTGTTGATTGGATTCATCACGCCATCCGGGCCATGTCATATATATAAGTTTTCCGGCAGCATGGCCGCTTTCATTGTCAATGATCCGTATCAATGCACGCCCCCAGTATTTTTCATCAATATCAATGCTATACGTTCCTTTTCCATTTGTGGTAGATGCGGTGCCTTCATCAATCAAATACCTGGAAGAAGATGACACATATCTGGACAGGTTGTCTTGCTGGTGACGTTGCCACCACCATCGCCAGCTTACGCGATATATTTTTACCTCAAGGTTGTTCCGGCTGACAGGGTTCCCGTCTTCATCTACTGTTACCAGTGAAATTTTATGTGGTCTGGTAGAATTAATAGCGCCTCCCCATCCGCTTCCTTTGGGTACTTTAACACCTACATAAGATTGATATGGCGAGTAAGGCTTTTTAAAACGTGCTGTACTGAAATTGCCGCTTGTTTCGTATGCACGGGTTTTAAAATATATATTTAACATCCCCGGCGCATCCTGATAAATGTTAAAGTCAGGATATATTGTAGCGGTTCCTTGTTCATTGACTTGTCCGTCAAATATACGTTGTTCTTTTGAGCTGAAATCACGCGCAGGATCATCAAAGATATAACCGGGATAGTCTTCAAATGATGTTTCGGCCGATGTAATAACAGCATCTACCTCTGCTTTCAGATTTCTTGCAGTTGCACCATGCAGCCATTTGACAGAAAGAGTGGCAGGTTGTTTGATATTTTGCTTTGTAAGCCTGTCTGTATTAAAATTTAATTCTAATTTTAACCTGTTGGGTTTGATTGTCTCAATTTTTAATGTTTTGTTAAACGTTGCTCCACCAGTATTTACTTTGGCTGTCCAGTTTCCCGTTGGTGCTTCGTCTTCTGTTTTTAAACGGAATACATACAATCCATCTTCACCTTCAGTCTTTACTTTCCTGCCGGCAATTTGCCCTTTGGGATTTACTAAATCAAGTATTACCGGGTGATTTTCAGGAAGTTTATTAAATTGATCTTCGATCATCACAGACAGGAAAATCGTATCACCGGGCCTCCACACACCGCGTTCGCCATAAATAAAGCCTTTAATCCCTTTCTGAGTTTCCCTGCCGCTTACATTGAACATGCTTAATGACAGTGAAGAACCATCGTCTAAACGCAGGTAACCATATTGGCCATCATGTTGTGCTATCAGGAAAAAAGGTTTTTTACGGATATTAATCCGGGCCATTCCTTTGCCATCTGTTTTTAGTTTTCGAATAAGTTGTTGTTGATAATTATATACCCGCAATTCAACACCAGATAAAGGGTCTGTAGTGATCAAATCATTTACAATGAAGATCAATTCACCCGTTTTGCTCTGTTTGGCGATAATTCCCAGGTTCGAAGCCAGTATGTTTTTTTCCACGGCCTGGTTGTAGCGCATGTAGTAGGATGGTTTGCAGGGATCATCCCGTTCACTCCAATTATAGCGGCTGCTGTAATTGTAATCGTTATATCCATAATATGACCAATAATCTTCATCACTTTTATTTATTGCAGGGTCAAATTCTTCTTCAAATGATCCACTTACCTCATTTTTATCATTTTCTTCATCTTGATCTTCCCGGCACGGGAATAATGACTGGCTTTGATCAAAATTAATCTGGATACGATACATGGCGCCGCGGTCTACCTCGATCAATTCAGACAGGTCTAATGAAAATGTATTCCATTCCCCGAGATCAATGACTTTATCTGATGTAAGTTGCACTTCGCCTTTGTAAACAATACGTCCGACCCGTTTTAGTTCTTTGTCACCATCAAATTGGTTGACCTGGAAAAATTGGTTGATGTTTTTTTGATATATCTTGATGATACGCACATTCACAGCGCTGAGGCTAACTGCTTTAAATGGGAAAATCAGGCCGTTGGAACTGGGCAGGATATTACCTTTTCCAATGAGTTCAACCTCTGGTTTTATGCTTTCAAATCTGAGAGTGTAGGTAAATTTTTCTCCTAATTTATATCCCAGCGAGTTTTCAATTGATGGTTCAATAATAATATCTTTGGTACCTGTTTGTCTTACAGTAGGAATGAGTCTTATTTCATTGCCTTCAATGAGATGCCTCGCTGAAGTGCCTGTTGAAAAATGCACAAGCCCTGTTAAATCCTGATCCTCGTTCAACGGATCGGAAAAAATAATAGATGCATATTGTTCGGGTTGTTGAACTACACTTGTTTTAAGAACTTTAAAATCACCTAATGCAGGTATTTCAATTTTTTGTTTATAGTCTTTTTTTATACCAAGTGGGTTTCCATCCCATTTTAATGTGATGATATCTGCACTCTCTTTTCGTTTTACCGAATCAATGGTGTAAATATGTTTTATTCCATCAGCTTTGTGCTCCCAGGTTACCTTAAGAAGCTCATTATCCTGTAATGCTTCAAGCATTTCTTCTACTTTTTCTGCCGGGGCAAAATCAGCAAGGGTTAAAACACCCGTGATTTGCTGCCATTGAAGGTTTTTATTATCATATGCCTTGATATTGGTATATTCTGATTCATAACTTTGCTCCATGGTTTGAAATGAAAATTCAAATGTTTTCATTTTTTTCGGGACATCCATTATTTTCCCGAGTTTAAATTCAACATTATATGTTTTTCCTGAAGTGAGAAGCTCTTCGGGCCTGAATTCAATTGTATGTGAATTCACATAATATGTTTGTCCTTTAATGCCGGGATTAAAACTAAAGAGCTTTTGTTCAATGGGTTTATTTTCTACAGCACCAGGAATGTCTTCCATTAAAACAATACGTATGGTTGACTGGTTTGAAATAATTCCTGATGTGAAAGCGGAAATGTAAGGTGTAAAAGTACTATCAGGTTTTTTGATTTTTTTGGGAGTGAAAATAATGATTGCAAGGACAGCTAATGCAATAGCGACAGCCCCTATTCCGATAAATAAACGTTTGTTTTTCACAATACTACGGTTTTAAAATGAAACAATATAATTTATGGCATGAAAGATATATATTTTTTTAATTGATTGTTTTTTTTTTATAAAATATTTAGAAGTGTTTGTCCATAGCGTCAAGTGTTTGCTCTATAAAGTTCGAGATCAAGGCGTGTGAACCGAACGAAGTGAGTTCATGAACACAATTGAGAGAAAACTATTTGTGAATAAAATTTTAAACCGCAGAATACTGGCGTATTTGAGAACTTAGCGAAGCGATCTCGTATGGATTCAGACCAAACCGTTCGTGCCATAAGGCTATAGAATACATGTTTCAGAAAGTTAGTTTTGGTAGGATGCGTTATATAATAGACGCAGACATACAAAATTACTTCGGAAGCATTAATCATGGCCAGCTATTACCATCAGGTAAAAAGCCTTGTTACATAAATGGCTAAACAGACGGTGAGGAAAATCAACCTGGCAATGGGAGCGGTTCACCAAACTGGTAAACCAATGGTGCCCATTGCTAAAACCCAAAATTTATCATTCTTATCTTTCAGCGAAACCAAGTTGAGAGGAACCGTATGCGGGAAATCCGCTCGTACGGATCTGTGGTAGAGCGGCAAAGTAATGAGCCGCTCTACCCGGACTCTCATTAAAGAAACTGTTTTAATTCCTCTAAGCACGAAACCTCATATGTAATCTTTTTTTTGTGTGGGATTTTATGAGGGTTAAAATATACCTGGTCAATCCTGCATTTCCTGGCACCTATAATATCAGCTTCCATGTCATCACCAATCATCAATGATTCATTTGCTAAGGCATTGGACAGTGATAAGGCATGTTGAAAAATCCCCGGTGAAGGTTTTTTGTATTTCGTGGAATCAGATGTTGTAATGGAGTTAAAATACCCTGTCAATCCACAATTTTTGATCTTTTTCATCTGCACCTGTTCAAACCCATTGGTGATGATATGTAATGAATAATGTTCTGAAAGGTATTCCAGAATAGCTCGTGCACCTGGTAAAAGAGCCGTTTGGCGGACAACCATGTCAATATATATTTCTCCAATTTCCTGTGCCAGTTGCATATTGTGAATTCCAATCTCTCTGAAAACTAACATGAAACGCTTGACTCTGAGCCGTTCCTTCCGGATATTCCCTTTCCTGAATTCCCGCCAGAGCCTTTCATTGTGCTTATCGTAAACCTTAATGAAATCAGATAATTCACAATACTCATATATGTTGAATTGTTCAAAAATAGCACGGAAAGTATGATATACATTGGTATTGAAATCCCAAATCGTTTTATCCAAATCAAAGAAAAGGTGTTTGTATGGTTTAGGTTTACTCATCTCTTTATTTTTATTTAGTTATATGGCAAAAATATTATCTGGTTTGTAGAGATTATAAAATATAAATTCAAAAATATAGAATATTATCCCGGATTTTCTATTTTTGCCAGTTAAAATTTTAAAATATACATTTATGAATGCATATGTGTTTCCAGGGCAGGGAGCCCAACACCCGGGAATGGGGAAGTCATTATATGAGAATTCGGATTTGGCAAAGGAATACTTTACAAAGGCCAACCAATTATTAGGCTTTTCTATTACTGATACCATGTTTAATGGCTCTGAAGAGGATTTGAAACAAACCAATGTGACCCAGCCGGCTATTTTTATACATTCTGTCATATTAGCCAAAATAAATGATATTCAACCCGGGATGGTTGCCGGGCATTCACTTGGAGAATTTTCTGCTTTGGCATCCAGTGGGGTCTTGTCATATGAAAATGGATTAAATTTGGTTGCCAGACGTGCACAGGCCATGCAAAAAGCATGTGAGGCTAATCCATCCGGAATGGCTGCCATTCTTGGAATAGAAGACAGCATTGTTGAAGAAGTGTGTCAAAATATTGATGCAATCGTGATTCCGGCGAATTATAACAGCCCCGGGCAAATTGTTATTTCCGGTACACACGATGGGGTAGACCAGGCCGTAGAAATAGTAAAAGAAAAAGGAGCTAAACGTGCATTAAAATTAAAAGTGGGAGGAGGATTTCATTCTTCATTAATGGAGTCCGCAAGAAAAGAGTTGGAAGAAGTCATTCATCAAACCACGTTCAATCAACCTGTTTGCCCTGTATATCAAAATGTAAATGCAAAACCATCAACTGATCCTGAAACCATCAAGAAAAATTTGATATCTCAACTTGACCATCCCGTATTATGGACACAGACCATACAAAATATGATTAACGATGGTGCGGAGTCATTTACAGAAGTTGGGCCCGGGAATGTATTACAGGGATTAATTAAAAAAATAAACAGGCAGGCATTAGTTGAAGGGATTTAAGAATAATTGTTAATGGTTAATTGTTAATGGTTAATGGGGTGTGAGTTTTGGGATGAGTGATGAGAGAAGAGATTTTTGGGATGAGTGATGGGAGATAAGAGTTTTGAGATGAGAGATGGGAGATGAGGGATGTGTAGGGAACATTCTTATAATTCTAACAACACGGTTCAATAAACGTGCATTTATATTGTAAACAATAAAAAAAATTATAAACTAAAATAAACGGATGAAGGTATTAAAATTTGGAGGAACTTCTGTTGGAAGTCCTGAAATGATTTTAAAGGTAAAAGAAATCGTTGAAGGTCAGCCTCAAAATACAATTGTCGTAGTATCTGCATTTAAAGGGGTAACCGATCAATTGGTACGCATGCTTTCTTTGGCAAAGCAACGGAACGAAAGTTATAAAGAGGAATTGGAAGCAATGATTAAACTGCATTACGAGGCCATTGAAGCACTTACACCCAACAAAGGCCATCAGGATTCCATGAAACGAAATATTGACAAGTCTTTTGAAGAATTAGCCAACATATTAAGTGGTATTTATTTTCTTAAAGAAGTCACAAATAAAATATCAGACCACGTAGTAAGTTTTGGTGAATTGCTTTCTGCTTATATCTTAGGAGAAATTGTTGACGAAGGATTTTTTATTGACTCCAGAAAAATTATTATCACTGATAATCAATTTGGTAAAGCTAATGTAAATTTTGAAATAACAAATAATATTATTCAAAAAAAACTGGAAGGCGGTGAAAAGACTTTTATTTTACCGGGTTTTATTGCATCTGATGATGAGGGTGAGACCACGACACTCGGAAGGGGAGGGTCTGATTACACGGCGGCCATTATTGCTTCCGCTTTAAATGCTGAAATCCTTGAGATATGGACTGATGTTGACGGGGTATTAACAGCTAATCCTAAAATAGTAGATGGTGCTTTTTCTGTGGATCAGCTTAGTTATGCCGAAGCAATGGAGCTGTCTCATTTTGGTGCAAAAGTGATTTACACACCAACAATACGTCCTGTATATCTGAAAAATATTCCTATTGTCATTAAAAACACCTTTAATCCCACTGCTAAAGGAACTCTCATCAGCAGAAAAGGGGATACAGGAAAAGAGGCGTTGATCAAAGGAATATCTTCCATAGACGATGTTGCTTTATTGACATTGCAGGGCGTTGGAATGGCCGGTGTCCCGGGTATTGCAAGCCGGTTGTTTAGTGTGTTAGCGAACCGTGAAATTAATATCATCATGATTACACAGGCTTCATCCGAACATTCGATCAGTTTTGCCATTGACCCGGCAGATACGGATAAAGCACAAAAAGCTATTGCAAAGGAATTTTACAAAGAAATGGAACTGGATCAGGATATTCAACTTGATATTGAACCGCATTTATCTATTATTGCGGTTGTTGGTGAAGGAATGAAACATACTCCCGGAATATCTGCATCATTATTTCAATCGTTGGGAACCCATAAGATCAACGTCGTGGGAATTGCTCAAGGGTCTTCCGAATTGAATATATCGGTTATCATTACAAAAAATGATTTAAATAAAGCTCTGAATGTTATTCATAAAGGTTTTTTTCCTGAATAATTTTTTAAGGTATGATATTTAATAAATGAATTTATCATGATATTGATAAATATATTCCATAAACAAATCAATGCATTAAATGATTGGATAACCAAACTGGGAATTGCTTCCGGTTTGTCCGATTATTTGCTTATTTTTATCGTTGTTTTCATCATTGTCATTTTTAGCTTACTTGCTAATTTCATTGCAAAGAAAGTTTTATTAACTGCTATATCACATTATGTTAAAAAAAGTAAGATATGGTGGGATGATATCCTTTTAAAAAGGAAACTCTTTGAACGTTTAGCTCACTTTGCCCCTGCATTGGTTATTTATTTTTCATCTGGTTTGATTTCAGGACATCCTGAAATCATGCACCTGTTGAAATCAATTGTGGGCATCTACATGATAGCACTCGGAATTTCCGTGTTCGATGCACTGATTAATGGCTTTCATGAAATATACAGCAATTTAGATGTTTCAAAAGACCGCTCCATTAAAGGGTTTATTCAGATACTGAAACTGGGTTTATATTTTATTGGCGGGATATTGATCCTTTCCGTTGTTTTTAATAAAAATCCTTTATACTTTCTGACCGGTTTGAGTGCAATGGCTGCTGTTTTATTGCTTGTTTTTAAAGATACAATACTGGGGTTTGTAGCCAGTATTCAGTTAACAGCCAATGATATGGTGAAGTTGGACGATTGGATTACCATGCCCAGCCATGGTGCAGATGGAAATGTAATTGAGATTTCCTTGAACACAGTCAAAGTAAGAAACTTTGACAAAACCATTAGCACAATCCCCACATATGCCCTGGTGTCTGAGTCATTTAGCAATTGGAGAGGGATGAAGGAATCCGGTGGCAGAAGAATAAAAAGGGCCCTTTACATTAATGTAAAAAGCATTAATTTCTGTTCCGAAGAAATGCTCGAAAAATATGAACAAATAAGGCTGATATCAGATTATATTAAACATAAAAGAGTGGAAATTGAAGAAGACAATAAAGCCAGGCAACTTAAAAAAGATGATATGCTGAATGGACGGCGGCTGACAAATATAGGTGTATTCAGAAAATATATCGAATCATATATCAAAAACCATCCAAAAATACATGGTGATGGCAGCTCATTTATTGCAATGGTAAGACAACTGCAGCCAACAGAAAAAGGCCTTCCGCTTGAAATATATGCCTTTAGCAAAGAACAAAACTGGGCTGTTTATGAAGAAATACAGGCAGATATTTTTGATCATTTATTGGCAGTGATATCACAGTTTGATCTCACGCTATTTCAAAATCCAAGTGGGGATGATTTCAGAAGTTTGAACACCGCGCCTGTAAGTCCTGAATAACAATGTCGTGTCGGGACAAGAGTAGCCAATGCACGGTGTAGGCTTGCACAGGGATGCAGGGAGAGTTTTAAACGGTACGTGGGATTTGTACTGAAAAAAATGGCTTATGTATTTATTATTCTTTGACTGATATTGTCACTGTTTTCTCATCCGATTTCAATCCGTTGTGTGCACTTAAATCAACAATGTAATTGCCACCTTTTTTATATATATGTGTTGGATTTGTTTCATTACCAACAGACATATCACCAAAATTCCAGGAGTAGGATTTAGCATCAGTAGACAGGTTTGTGAATTGAACAGTTTCACCGGCTTTGGGTTCAACTGGTTCCCAGGTAAAATCAGCTACCGGATTTTTTCCACAACTTATAAATGCTAACCCCAAGAGAAAGCCAGTTATTTTTTTCATTTTTTTGTTAGGATGAATAAATTATACAGGTTTTATTTTACAATAATTTTTCTGTAAAGTTTATCATTGTTAGTTATAATTGTTAAGATATATGATCCTTTTCCAAATCCTCGTAAATCCAATTGTTTTGTTTCATCATAAGGCGCTTGTTTGTTTATCAGCATTTGTCCGTGTATTGAATACAAATAAAGTTTGTTTATAGTATTTGAGGAAGATTCTATGTTAATTAATCCACTTGTCGGATTTGGGAATATTTTTATCCTGTCTTGATTATTTGGTTGATCCGTGTTTGTTATTGCATTGTAAATCAAAGCATTTTGAGCAATCAATGTATCGTCTATAGAATTGGTGATATACAAATCATATGTCCCAATATCATTGGTTAATATATCGAAAAAGGCTTTTAGATGATCATCATTATACACAATTACATTTTCTGCTTTGATTAATTTATTATGATTCATTAAATATACAGTGTCTTCTGTCTGAGCCAAGTGCGTGTGCTGACAATATACATCCACAATATATTGTCCGGGTAATTGCAATGTGTCATTGACCAGATTGATGATGGATGGTATTCCGGGCCGATGTTGTATCTTTATGGTATCATTTAATCCTATTTCTCCGTCAAAATCATTGTATGCAAAAATGCTGTATTTCCCAGGAACAGCACCTTCAGGATTGATCGTGAAGGTTAAATTATTATTATCAGTAATAGTGATGTGATTTATTTGTATCTCGTGGGCAGGATTTGATCTTTTTAGGTATAATGAATACTCAGAGTCTTCATCAAAATGTGCATGATTGAATTCAAGGTGAATCATGTTATTTTCATCATAATAAATTGTATCCTTACTTAATGAAACGATTTCCGGGTATTCACTGTAATCATGCAAGGTAAATGCGTTGTCTAGTTTTAATTTACCATCTATATGATTAGAAGTGTACAAATGATATTCTTGTGGTATTAAATTGTATGTGAATGAAAAATCCAATGTTGCAATCGAATCATTGATTACATAAGTCGTATCAGGGAAAATTGATGTTCCTGCATTCGAAAGAAAATAGCTTACTGATGTAGCTTGTTGAAAATGAGTATTGTTTCCTGATACAGTAAGGGTTAATTGTTGTCCTTTAGTTCCTTCAGTTGGAGAAAGTTCTTTTAATCCCGGTGCATTGTGGTTTTTTTCCAGTAAAAAGCAATTTTGGCATACTATTTCCCTGTCTTCAACATTATAGTGATATAAATCATAATATCCGGTACTGTCTGTCCATTTAAAATCAAATGTTGCATTTAATAGTGTGTCGTTTATTACATCTCCGCTAATGGGATATATGTAGGCATCATCTCTTGTTAACCAAACATTTACAGACGCTGTTCCCTGTTGAAAATGTGTGTTTTTTCCACTAATTTGAATTTCTAAGGTTTCACCTGTTTGTGCATGATCCGGATTAATATTATGTAGGGTAGGGGGTGTATGGTCCGGTTTTAGGTAAAACCCGTTTTCAATGATTAAATTGTCATCATAATAGTCATAAACATGAACATTGTATTGGCCGGTGTCATGATAGGGGTGAAAACTAAAATATGCTTGCACCTGAGTGTCATCAATAACATACGCGGAGGTATAAATTCTTTTGTTGTTGTCATTCATCAGAACGATTGATACGTCTGTTCCCTGGTTGAAACGGGTGTTTTCCCCGGTAATTGTAGTAAATAGATTGCTGTCTATGTATCCGGTATCAGGGGAAATGCTTTTTAATAAGGGAGTTGGCCTTTCTTTGTTAAGATGTTCAATGGCGTTTTCAAAATATAGAACCCCATCGCTTTCATTTTCAATTTCAAGGTCATAAAATCCTGTTGGATCAAATTCATCAAAATCAAATTCGGCTTTGATATAGTCATAATTTGTAGCGTACTGGTAGTCGGGAGATAAGGTATAAGTGCCCTGGCGCAAGCGAATAACATTGGATGCTTGTTTGAAATGTGTATGAGAACCGGAAATATTTACCATGATTTTATCTTTCAGGTATGCAGAATCCGGTTGAGCTGAAATGATTTCAGGATTGATCGTGTCTTTGTGCAGTTTAAATGAAGATAAAAGCTTCAAATCTCCATCAATTTCATTGGGTAAGTGTAAATCATATATTCCTGATTGATGGTTATTTGTGAATTCGAATGTAGCATTTATCACGGTGTCACTTTGAATTATTCTATGTGTTGGGTATATACTGGTGTTACTTGCTTGACGAAGATATATGCTGGTTGCCTGGCTGAAATGTGTTTCTTCGCCACTGATTGTAACATTTAATTCATCTCCCTGGTAAGCTGAATCAGGAATGATAGATTGTATTGTCTGGGATTGAATACCAGGTTGATTAATGATGAAAGATACAACAATCAACAAATAACAAAGATTTTTCATGGCTTAATAGTATATTTATTGGTTAATGAATCGGCAACTGTAGAAGAAAAGACACTGTCTATTTCGGTTAAAGTGTATAAAACATCCATATATAGTTGATCCCGGAATGACCGTTGATTTTGAATAGATTTTTTGTGTATTTCATACGTCCATTTGGGCGTATGAAAAATGGCTATGATTTTATTTTTTAATGGTTTTTCGGAAGTTTTTGAAAGTATATCCTGAAAAAATGGTTTTTGAATAAACCGTAATGTATTTATAAAACGTTTTGTAGGTTTTGGATCATGGTCTTTGCGCAATGTTTTATATGCTTTTGTATAATTGTTATTGTTATAGTATAAGGCACTCAGGTTTAAAATTGCATCATCAAATTCTGGTGCAATGGTTAATGCCTGTTTGTAATATTGGATGGCTTTGGTCGTTTGGTCCAATTTTGTGTAACAAGTACCCAGGTTATTCAGGACATGAATATGGTATGGATTAACACGATAGGCTTCTTCATAATCATTAACAGCAAAATCTGTATTGCCAAGATTATACCAGGCATTGCCACTATACCATTTGATAGGTGTTGAAAAAGCATCCATCTTATAAAAGAAATTAACCGCTTTAGGTGTTAAATCCATAATTACTTTCCATTGTTGTTGTTCTCTAGCTTTGTAGATTTTACGTGTACAAACTTCTGAATTTATTCTTAGAATACCAAATAATAATGAAAAAAATACAGGGATGAATAAAAACAAAATGTATAATCGGTTTAATTTCAGGGAATTATTTTTTTGATTTAGCAAAAGAATATTTGTTGCCATTAAACAAATAAACAGAGGTTGTACAATTCGTTCTTTCGGAAAGCTAAAAACTGAATAAATCAAATAACCAACAATTCCTGATAATAAAAGAAGTATATAAATTTTTAATGAAATAGTATTTTCTTTATTAAAGATTAATCTCAACCCCATCATAAAAACAAAAGCAAAGAGCAACAGATATAATGCCAGCCCTGTTAACCCGTTTTCACTGGCTATCCAGAGATAATCATTATGAGGGCGTTGATAAAAGGTGACATGATCCTGTGAGCGTAAATTTTGATTCCCGTATTTTAAAATTTCTGTTCTCCATGATGCTGTTCCATGCCCGATAACCGGTTGTTCCCGGATAAGTTTGTGTGTTTTTTTCCATAATTCAATCCTGTCTTTTACAGAACCGTATTCCGTGTTAAATGTTTTAATGACTTGTTTTTTTATTGGGTTTGATACATCTGTTGTCAGATACCAGTTTGCAGCGATGGAAATAATCACGAATAAGACGATGACTACAGGTGATATTTTCCACAACATCTGTTTGTTTTTTTCTTTTAAAAACAAGATGGTGTAAAAAATACAAAAAAATACAGTAGCCGCAAAAAGTGAAACCCATACCCCTCTGGTTAGTAATGAAATAATTAAGAATAACACGAAAATTGTATTCATGATTCCCAATGCTTTACCCCATCTGTTTTTTAAAAATGAAGCATATAAAGCAAAAGGCAAACATAGAAAAAGTACTTCTGTATATAAATTTTTATGACCAAACGTCGCACGGATTTCATAAAGCACAAGGTGGGTGAGTTCTGTGGAGGTGTAAAAATAAATATATTTATAAATTCCCCATATACTTATGAAAATGGTTAGAACATTGATAGATAAAACAAATTGGTTTTTAAATTGGTAAGGAGTGTTGTTATAATAGATATATAATATGATGCCTGTAAACAGGATCATATATAGTTTTAAAAATTCAAATAATGCATCACCTGGATGGGAACTTATAAAAATTCCTAATATATTGTATAAAAGAAATATACCTATGAACAATAACAAAATGTTCATATGATATGAGCTATAAACATTTGATGAACTTTTTTTAATGATAAAATACAATGAGAAACATGCAAGATATATTGCCAACATGGTGAATCGAATGGGGATAACAGGGTCAACAGTGATGTTCAATGTTACCATGGGGATAATAATAATGGGCAACCAGATGAATAATTCGTGGCTTTTAACGTTTAAATTCATTGCTTTAAAACTCATTTTAAGTTTAAAAATCAGTGACGAAAATAATAAATAAATTTATTTTTTATATTAGGTGGGTTCTAAAAATTCATTTTTTAAAAATCAATAATTTGAATTTATAGAAGTGTTTATCCATAATGTCCGCTAACCCCGATACAGTCATTCTTCCTTACGGGGCAG
>CAYMKE010000032.1:0-18189 GCA_964390955.1 uncultured Bacteroidales bacterium
GAAATCTATCAGGACGGTTTTATCATTGATGAAATTGATGTAGCCAATCAGTGCATTTCGTTTACCAATGGAACCATCCTGTATGTGGGTGATACACAAGGCGGGCTGACGGATGAGATTATGAAATTCCAAATCCAAAAAACCATTGAAGAGCATTTCAAGAAGGAACACAAGCTCAAAGAAAAAGGCATTAAGACACTTTCATTGTTTTTCATTGACAAAGTAGCCAACTATCGCCAGTATGACAATTCAGGCAATCCGTTACCGGGACGCTTTGCCCAATGGTTTGAAGAAGCATTTAAAGAGATTGCCGAAAAACCGGCTTTCAAAGATTTAATTCCTTTTCCGGTAGATCAGGTGCATAACGGCTATTTCGCCCAAGACAAAAAAGGACGGTATAAAGATACCTCCGGTGAAACCAAAGCGGATGATGATACTTACCGGCTTATCATGAAGGACAAGGAAAGATTGTTGGACAACAATGAACCTTTACGATTCATTTTTAGTCACTCGGCTTTGCGTGAAGGATGGGACAGTCCGAATGTTTTTCAGATATGCACGTTGAATGAAACCAAATCGGAAATGAAAAAGCGACAAGAAATTGGCAGGGGATTGCGTTTAGCGGTGGACGAAACCGGCAACAGGATTCACGACCGGAACATTAACCGGCTTACTGTCATAGCTAACGATAGTTATGAGGATTTTGCAAAAAAACTGCAACAGGAAATAGAAGAAGATTGCGGAGTGGCATTTAAAGGACGGATCAAGAATAAACGCAAACGTGTAAAAGTCGAATACCGCAAAGGCTTTCAGGCCGACCCGAAATTCCTTGAAATATGGGAGCGGATCAAGTCCCGTACCAATTATCGGGTGGAATATAATACTGAAGAACTCGTAAAAGTTGCATCCAAAGCCGTCAAGGAAATAGAAGAAATCAAAAAGCCTCGAATCAAGTCCGTTAAGGTGGGCATTCTCCTTGAAGAACCCGGAGTAAATTATGAAATAAAAAGCTCGAAAGTGCATAAATCCGAAAAAGACCATGAAATCCCGGACGTACTTGGTTACATTCAGAGCAAAACCGAACTGACACGCAGTACTGTTCTGGAAATCCTGAAACAATCAGGGCGAATGAACGACATTCTGGTAAATCCACAATTGTTCCTTGACAAAGCTGTAGCCTCTATCAAAACCGTTCTTTATGAACTCATGATTGACGGCATTAAGTATGAGAAGATCGGCAGTAAAGACTTTGAAATGCTGCTCTTTGAAGAAAACGAGGTTGAAACCTACCTTGACAACCTGACTTATGAGGTAAGCAAAAATGATAAAACCATCTACGACAAGTATATGCCCCTGGACTCTGACGTTGAAACCGATTTTGCCAAAGAATGTGAAACACGGGAAGACATTGAATTTTATTTTAAACTTCCGTTCTGGTTTCACATTGACACCCCAATTGGAAAATACAATCCGGATTGGGCTTTGGTCTTTAAAAATGAGAAGAAAATTTATTTTGTAGCTGAAACAAAGTCCACCAAAGACTTATCAAAGCTAAGAAACGAAGAACGATTAAAGATCAAATGCGGGACAGCCCATTTTGACCAATTTGAAGATGTTGAATATAAATACATAACAAAAGTGGAAGACTTGGTTTAATAAGGCCGCCCCGATTTTGCACGACCTGTCCCACAACAAGCGGGATTGCAATCCTCGTTCCTTCGGTGGCAAAGAGCAAAGAGCAAACGGCCACCGCACAAGTGACTGCTAACAAAAAATGACGAAAAAAAATCAAATAAAAATCTCTCCCTCGCTCGACTTGAAAAAAAGAAAACTCTCTTTTAAAAAATATTGGGGAATGTGGGCTACAGTAGCTAACACTAAGGGCAGAACAAATAGCGTGGGGTAATAATTTGCCACGAAGCACGAAAGATTGTTCACGCTATTGATTTTGCCCTTCTGTTGGACGTTTAAACGTCTTTATGGTAAGTATATGGTTGACTTATTCATTGACATTAATGATCTTAAATAATATAAAAATAAAAGGGAGGCTATAAAAAACGAATATCTAAAAATAATTCTTAACAATATTAATAAATAAAAATTCCATTCATTCAATAAATTTATTACTTTTGATATATAAAAACTGAATGGGTATATATTGTAAGAGAATTAGAATGCAAACATTATGAATTCAGCAGTGAAGAAACAAGGAGCGATCAAAATAAATATTGAAGGATGCAAAGGATGTGGAATATGCATCACATCCTGCCCGCAAAAAATCATAGACTTTTCCGGAAAATTAAATGCAAAAGGATATAATTATCCTTATGTAACCAACCTTGATGCCTGTACGGGCTGTACAAATTGTGCGGTCGTTTGTCCCGATGGTGTAATTCAGGTTTACCGCGAACAAAGTGAATAATCAATTCAAAAAAATGGTACCTTTGAATATTTTTGAACTTCCAAGAGGTTTATGATTTTTGCTTTAAATAAATAAAGTCAATTTATGGAAGACATACAATTAATGAAGGGGAATGAGGCTATTGCTGAAGCTGCTATACGTGCCGGGGCTGATGCATATTTTGGATACCCTATCACACCACAATCAGAGATTATGGAATACCTGGCGGCACAAAAAACAGAAGAACGTACAGGGATGATTGTACTGCAGGCTGCAAGCGAAATAGGAGCCATCAACATGGTTTTTGGGGCAGCAGCAGCCGGAAAAAAAGTCATTATCAGCTCTTCCGGGCCTGGTATAAGCCTTATGCAGGAGAGTATATCATATCTTGCAGGCAGTGAACTACCTTGTTTAATCGTTAATATAGCGAGAGGCGGGCCGGGATTAGGAACTATACAACCTTCACAGGGCGATTATTTTCAGGCAACACGCGGCGGAGGCCATGGCGATTATCGTACACTGGTGATGGCTCCTGCATCTGTACAGGATATGGCCGATTTTGTAAAACAAGGGTTTGACCTGGCATTTAAATACCGAAATCCCGTTTTAATCCTTGCTGACGGCATGATCGGGCAAATGATGGAAAAAGTAAAGTTCTTTGAACAAATTGCACGTACTGAAAATACAGACATCCCCAAACTAACGCCGTGGGCTGCAACAGGAAAACCGGAAAACAGATCAAGAAATGTAATCAAATCGGTTGAACTACATTCAGAAACATTTGAAAAAATCAACCTAAAATTACAGGATAAGTACAACCAAATGAAGGAAGAAGATGTGCAATACCAGGAATTTCAATGCGAAGATGCTGAATATCTATTGGTTGCATTTGGATCGGTTTCCCGTATTTGCCAAAGAGCTGTTGAGGATGCCCGAAAAAAAGGCATTAAAGCCGGCCTGATAAGGCCTGTTACATTATTCCCCTTCCCGGAAAAACGCATAGCAGAACTTGCAAAAAACATCAAAGGGATATTAACCGTGGAAATGAATGCCGGCCAAATGGCCGAAGACGTACGGCTTGCTGTCAATGGAAAGACAAATGTGCAATTTTATGGCCGTATGGGAGGAATGATACCTCAACCTGACGATATTGTCAACAACATTCAAGAAAAATTTTTGGGAGGATAAATCATGTCCGAGGTACAATACACAACAGATATAACAGATAAAAAAAAATTAATTTACGAAAAATCATCTCTATTAACAGAAAAGCCGATGCATCATTGCCCGGGTTGCGGACACTCTACAGTACACCGGCTCATTGCAGAAGTAATAGAAGAGCTGAATATCCAGGAACAAACCATTGGGGTTGCCTCGGTAGGTTGTTCCGCTTTTATTTTTGATTATATTGATCTGGATTTTGTTGCCGGCCCGCATGGCCGTGCAGCCGCAGTGGCAACAGGTGTAAAACGCACACGCCCCGATAAATATGTTTTTTCATACCAGGGCGATGGGGATCTCGCTGCAATCGGAACTTCCGAGTCTGTTCACGCATGCAACAGGGGGGAGAATATTACCATCTTTTTCATTAATAACGGATTGTATGGTATGACAGGCGGACAAATGGCACCAACCACAATGGAACACATGAAATCTACCACAACGCCTTACGGAAGAGAAATAAAACAAATGGGGCACCCCATGAAATTTACCGAACTGGCAGCAAACCTGCCCGGCACATATTATGTTACCCGCCAGGCTGTACACAAAGCCAATGCTGTAAGAAAAACAAAAAAAGCCATCCGTAAAGCATTTGAAAACCAAACACTCGAAAAAGGATTGTCTTTTGTAGAAATAGTATCCAGTTGCAATTCCAATTGGAAAATGTCGCCAATAGAGGCCAATCAGTGGATGGAAGAAAATATGTTTCCGTTTTATCCACTTGGAGATATTAAGGTAGATGGAAAAATAATTAAACGTTAGATAATAATACAAGAGAAGAAAGTAGAATAAATATTTAACATGAACTATGTAAAATAAAATATAAAGATGACTGAAGAAATAATATTTGCCGGATTTGGAGGACAGGGTGTTTTGTCCATGGGAAAAATATTATGTTATTCCGGAATTTCAGAAAACCTGGAAGTCACATGGATGCCTTCATACGGCCCTGAAATGCGGGGTGGGACTGCCAATGTTACTGTAGTCCTGAGCGACCACCAAATCAGTTCACCCATCATCAATTCTTTTGATTCCGCTATTGTCCTGAATCAGCAATCGTTAGATAAATTCGAACCCACAGTAAAACCCGGAGGGGTGCTTTTATACGAAACAACAGGAATCAAACGGCATCCAAAACGAACAGATATTAAAATATTCAGTATAGATGCTGTCAATGAAGCTTCAAAATTAGGTTCTACAAAAGTATTTAACATGATTGTACTGGGAGCATTTATTCAAATCAAACCGGTCATAAAATTCGAAAGCCTGAAAAAAGGCCTGAAAGATGCTTTGCCCAAGCGGTATCATCATATGCTTTCACTTAATGAAAAGGCAATGGAAACAGGGAAGATAAGTATTCAAAAAACGATACAATGACAAGATGATCATTCGTTTTCTTCTTCATCACGAATAAGCCCCATCCGTTTCACCCTGTTTTCCCAATTTTTACGGGCCTGTTTCTGCATGTCTTCAATATCGTCCTGTTCATCCATAATCTCAACACCTACAAGGGTTTCAATGATATCTTCCATGGTAACCACTCCCGAAGTTTCTCCATATTCACCAACAACAATAGCGAGATGTGTCTTTTTGTCAATCAATTTATAAAACAATTTAATGATTGGCATCTGCTCGTTCACAACATACACTTCCCTGCTGATGCTTTTCAACAGGTTCTCACCTGCATTGTCAATAATATTTTGCAATACCTCATCTTTCAGGACAATTCCCGTAACATTGTCTATGTGCTCTTTATAAATTGGAATTCTTGACACTTTGAGCTCATCATACGTGTTGTAAAATTCTTCGATTGTAACATCTTCAGGTGCAGCCACCATAATAGTCCGGGGTGTCATAATACTTTTGGTGATAATCCTGTTGAATTTCATTAAATTTAACAGGATTTTTGATTCCTCTTTTTTAAATATCCCTTCCTGAATGCCTCGTTCTGCCATCGCCTGAAACTCGGAACGGCTTAATATGCTTTGGGGGGATCCATGCGGACTCAACAATTTTGAAATTCCTTTAGCCAATAAAGAAAACGGATATAGTGGTGAGTAAACCAACACATATAATGCACGGGCCGTGAATGGGGCAAGCGACTTCCAATAATTGGCCCCCAGTGTTTTAGGAATAATTTCTGAAAAAATTAAAATCAATAGTGTTAAAATCCCTGAAATAATTGACACATATTCATTTCCCCATAGTTTTTGTGCATGGGCCCCTACCCCTGCTGCACCAATGGTGTGTGAAAATGTATTGAGTGTTAAAATAGCGGACAACGGTATATCAATATTGTCTTTAAACTTTTTGAGTGCAAGCCCTACTTTTTTCCCTTCTTTGATCTTTCCTCCAATGTAAGAAGGGGTAATGCTAAGCAACACCGCTTCAAGAATAGAACATAAAAAAGAAAAAAACAGTGCAACCAATAAGTATGTAAATAATATAATCATTCGATTCAAAAATTTTTAACTATAAAGTTTATGTTCTTTTATATAATTATAGACAATAGAAGGAAGAAAAAATTTCATCTCATGTCCATCTCTTAATCCTTTTCTGACAAAGCTTGAAGAGACGTCAATTTTTGGTGCATCAATAAAATAGGTACTTTTATACGTTTTAAATTTTTCTGCGGGATATCCTGTCCGCGGATACACATAGTGTTTACATAGATCAATGATTTCTTCATAAGAGTCCCATTTTGGTAAATTCATCAAACTGTCGCTTCCAATGATCATTACAAATTCCCTGCCTTGATTTTCTAACTGAATTTTTTTGATGGTGTTAACAGTATATGAAGGTTTTGGCATACTGAATTCAATATCGGAAACATAATAATCATTATCACCATCATCACCAAATACTAACTTCATCATATGTAAACGCAAATGATCATCTAATAAATCTGACTTGTTTTTTAAAGGATTTTGCGGGCTGACGACAAACCATATCGCATCAAGGTCTGTAAATTCCTTCATGTAATTGGCAATAGCAAGATGGCCTATGTGTACTGGATTGAATGAACCAAAAAACAAACCTGTTTTCATATGTTTATATTTTATTTTTCAATGGTCATATGGAACCGCATGATTAAAATAATCATTCTCGTGTGAGTTTAATAATTATTTTAATCATGCTTGTTTCATATGTTTATTTTTAAATTTTCAATGGTCATATGGAGCTCGCAAGTAAAAAATAATCATGCGCGTGTGTGTCAAAAGCTTTGTCATGGAGGTTTCATATATACAATATTAATCAAATAGACGAAAATAAAAAATCTCTCACCAATTGTTCCGTTTCCTTGCACGCTTGTTCAATATCATCATTTATGACTACTTTATTAAAATAACCGGTAAACTGAAGTTCAATCCCGGCTTTTTTAAGCCTGGCATTTATTTCCTCATCATTTTCAGCTCCCCGTCTCTTTAACCGCCTCTGAAGTTCTTCAATGGAGGGTGGCTTGATAAATATTGACAATGAACGGTTTGGGTATTTTTTCATAATATTCATCCCGCCTTTCACATCTACTTCAAACAACACGTGATGGCCTTTTTCCCAAATCCGGTTGACTTCAGTTTTAAGCGTACCATAATACTTCCCCTGATAAACTTCTTCCCATTCAACAAATTCATCATTATCAATTTTATCTTTAAATTCTTTAGGGCTTAAAAAATAATAATCTTTCCCATAAATTTCCCCGGGCCTTTTATTCCTGCTGCATGCAGAAATAGAAAATTCCAGTTCTTTAATATTTTCAATAAGGTGTTTTACAATGGTTGTTTTTCCTGCTCCTGAAGGGGCAGAAATAATCACCAACTTACCTGAATCTGCTGTATTTTCCACTGAATCAATAAATAATTAATTTTTATAAAACATTCATTATTTGCTCTTTGGCTTTTTCCAATTCGTCTTTCATTGTGATGACATTTTTTTGTATGTCACTATCACTGGCTTTTGAACCTATGGTGTTAATTTCACGAAGCATCTCCTGTGCAATAAAATTTAATTTCTTTCCTACCGGTTCATCCAGGTTTAATATTTCTGAAAAATATTCGCAATGGTTTTCCAGACGGACTTTTTCCTCATTTATATCAAGCTTTTCTATATAATAAATAATCTCTTGTTCCAAGCGTTCATTGTCATTTTTCGTTACATCCAAAAACTCATTCAGGCTTTTCCGGATTCTATCCCTGATTTTTTCAATTCTACGGGGTTCAAATTTACAAATTTCCTGAATATGTTCTTTTATAAAACGGACCCGTCCACGGATATCTTTTTCCATTGCTTTTCCCTCATCCTTCCTGTGTTCTATCAGCATTTGAATTGCTTCTTCAATGCTTTCACTGATTTTATTCCACTCTTCTTTTTCCAGTTGAGGGGACTGTTTAGTAATAACATCCGGCAATTTCAAAATTGCTGATAATAACGGTTCCTGTTGTGTAATATTCAATTCTCCTGATATATCTTCCAATTGCCGGTAATACCCTTTAACGATTTGTTTGTTAATGTATAATTCTCCCTCTTCTGTACTTTCTTTTCCAATATACAATTCAATTTTGCCGCGTTGTAAATGCAATAATAATAAATCCCTTATGATCATCTCTTTTTCTCTTAAATATGGAGGGATTTTAATTCCTATATCTATTTGTTTATGATTCAAAGATTTTATTTCAATGGAATACTGGTTTTCCCCTATTTTACAAACAGATCTGCCATAGCCTGTCATTGACTGTATCATGAATTTTTGTGTTTAATCTGAATAATATGGTTTATTGTGTATCACTTTTTGTCTTTGCATAAACGGAATCCTACATTTCCCGTATCATCAGGACTTGCAATTACCCTGACGGTATTGGTTAAATTTGCTTCGCTAAAACTAATCCAACTACCACCACGGATCACTTTGTATGTTCCTTCTTTAGGGCCGGGAGGATTTTTTTTCAGGCTCTTCCTGTAATACTCACCCGAGTACCAGTCATTCACCCATTCCCATACATTGCCTGTCATATCGTAAATACCCAATTCGTTTGGGTTTTTGGTTCCAACGGGATGTGTGCTGCCACCGGAATTCTTGATATACCAGGCTACATCCATTGCATTATTGCTTCCGCTATACATTGTATTTTTCCCATTCTTTCCGCCTTTGGCTACATATTCCCATTCAGCTTCAGTAGGAAGCCTCCCTCCTGCCCATTCGCAAAATGCTTTAGCTGCATACCAGGTAACTTCTGAGACTGGATGATCGGCATATCCCTCTTCAGGAACAAAAACACCTTCTTTTTGTTCAATTGTACAATGTTTATCATTGATATCAAGCCATGCGGCCCCGCCTTGCTCCTGATTCCCTTTTTCATTCAAAAATTCACAAAACTGAGCATTGGTAATTTCATATTTACTTATATAAAAATCGCTTAACTCCACCTTATGCTCATGTTTTTCGTTTTTTTCCCCTTTTTTATTACCCATTGTAAACGTACCCCCGTCAACAAAAACCATTGGAATGGATGTTGTTTGAGTAGTATTTGAATGAAATCCAAATAAGACGATGACAAGAAAATATAATAAAATTCTTTCCATTTTTAATTGATTTTAAATCGAATGTTTAAAAATAAAAAAATTAAATAGATTTATCAGTCATTTATGATTTATTTTATGGAAATGCTGACATATTATCGCAAGATTTCTTCAAATGTCAGACGGCTTCAACACAATCCCTAATGTTAAATTATACTGAATCCTAAGCCATTTTGTTTCAATAACCCTGTGATATAACGAATTTTTTATTCCCTTTCATCACCTGCTCCATTACATATTCCAATATTTTTTGATGGGGATCAAAAGGATATAAATCTGAAAGCCCCAACCCTTTTACTGCATATTGAATGCATTCTCTGTCATTATAAAGAGTACAATCATCAGTCTGCTGCATATAAAAATATCCTGAATCCAGAAGTGCTTTTTCAGGGATTAGTCCCACGATTTCCGAACCTGTTACCAGAACATTCCGTTTTTCAGCTTCCTGCTTTACTTTTTCATACACCCTGTAAACCGGGGTTTCATTAAAATTCATAATGTTTGTAGACACCTGGACTCTTCCTCTAAATTCAGGGATATGCCAACCAATAGCTTTTACATTTTTTATCCCATTATGACGATTACTTACAGAACAAGTTTGAGGCGCTGTTTCTCTTATTGATCTTGCAATTGATTGAGCTATTTCTAATGATGAAGAATCAAGGTTTACATTATAGGCAATTAAAAAATTCCTGGCGCCGACTGTTGTCGCACCTGTTTTAGTATTAAAATTTTCGGGGCCGTAATCCGGTTTTCTGTCTGTGCAATGCATCTGTTCTTTTAGTAATTCGTACCCGCCTTTTCTGCAATGCTCAAGCCTCTTTCGTTTATCATCAAAAGCTGCTTCTGCATAACAATAAACCGGTATTTCCAATTCATTCCCAATCCTTTTTCCTAATGCCCGTGAAAGTTGGATCGTTTCTTCCATTGTTGACTGGTGAAGGGGAACAAGCGGACATACATCCGTTGAACCGATTCGCGGATGATGTCCGGATTGTCTTCTCATATCAATAAGTTCAGCGGCTTTTTTAACAGCCAAAAAAGCTGCTTCTACCACTTGCAAAGGCTTTCCGGCAAATGTCATTACGGTCCTGTTAACACTTTTCCCTGAATCTATATGCAAAAGATAAACCCCTGGTACGCTTCTGATCTCTGAGGCAATTTTTTCTATAACAGCAAGGTCATTGCCTTCACTAAAATTGGGGACACATTCAATGAGTTTATCTTGCATAGGTTTTATTCAGTTGAAATTTTACAAATAAAAAAATTCCGGCTTTATAGACAAGCACTCATTCAACTTTCAGATACTATATCCTTGTATCTGTTCTGAATGCCTCATTACTTATTCCATCATGCTTTCCCCCAATGTTGCAAGCATGATGGCCTTAATAGTATGAAGCCGGTTTTCTGCCTGGTCAAACACAATAGAATGTTCAGACTCAAATACATCCTCTGTTACTTCCAGTCCATCCAAACCGTATTTTGAATATACTTCCTGCCCTACTTTTGTTTCACGATTATGGAAAGCTGGCAGGCAGTGAAGAAATTTCACGTCTTTATTATTTGTCAAATCTAATTTTTGTTGGTTTACCTGGTATGGTTTCAACAATTCAATTCTTTCTTTCCATAGATCTTCCTGCTCTCCCATTGAAAGCCATACATCAGTATAAATAAAATCAACACCATTTAATGCAGGTTCAGGATTCTCGCCAATTAAAATATTCCCGCCATTTTCCTGGGCAATATCCATGCATTTATCTATAAGTTTTTTCTCTGGCTGAAATTTAGCAGGTGCAGCAATTCTAAAATCTATACCGAGTTTAGCTGCACCAACAAGCAATGAATTGCATGTATTATTTCTTGCATCACCGATATAACATAATTTTAACTCATTTAAATCCCGGTCTGTATGCTCCATCATGGTCAGAAAGTCAGCCATCACCTGCGTGGGATGGTATTCATTCGTCAGCCCATTCCAAACAGGTATCCCTGCATACTCAGCAAGTTCTTCGACCACTGATTGTCCGAATCCACGATATTGTATGCCATCATACATTTTTCCCAATACTCTTGCTGTATCGCGGATAGATTCCTTATGTCCTATCTGGGACTCCACAGGCCCAAGATAAGTACAATTGGCTCCCAGGTCGTACGCTGCAACTTCAAAAGCACAACGAGTTCTGGTAGATGTCTTTTCAAAAATCAGGACAATATTTTTCCCTTTTAAATACGACATCTCTGAATTATTATATTTATCAGATTTTAATTGTAACGACAATCCTAATAAATAATAAATATCATCAATTGAATAATCCAATAGTGTTAGAAAACTCTTTCCTTTTAATTCAATATCCATAGTAATCTCAATTTTAATAATTAAACAATTCTCCCCAATTCAATCAAATTTGTATTTTTTTCAATACTGTTAAAAAATTCTCCTGTAAAGAAAACATATTTTTTATATATTTATCCTGCAAAAATATAAATTAACTACAATTAAATAATAAATTCATTATTTTTGTTTAGTTTTGTAATTTCTAATTGTGTTCCTTACAAGGACAATTCAATGATGCACTATAGTACTTTGGTTAAATTTAAACATACAGCAATATTATTTATTGCAACAATGATTATTGTTGCCAATTCATGTAAAAAGTCTGCTCCAAAGGGATCAATTACAGAAGGGGTAATCGAATACAATATTGAGTACCTTGAAAATAATATGCAAAAAAACATCCCCACTAACCTGCTCCCTAAAAAAATGACCATGATGTTTAAAGATAATATGTCAAAACGGAACATTGAAGGGTTTATGGGATTGTTTTCATTAACGCTTATTACTGACCATGAAGAAACAACTACCACAGCATTTTTAAAAGTTCTCGGTAAAAAATATTATTACAAGGGTGAGGCCAAAGAAAAAACATTTTGTTTTGATGAAATTCCCGGCATGAAAGTGGACCCTAATAATGGTATAGGAAAAAAAATTACAGGTTTAAAATGTAGAAAAGGAAAAGTTACTTTTAAACAAGAAAAAAAGGAACCATTTAATTTCTTTTATACTCATGAGATCAGGCTAAAAAACCCTAATTTTGGAAATCCATATAAAAAAGTTGACGGAGTGCTTATGAATTTTCAGGTTAAACTAAATAAATTAAGGATGCAGCTTTCTGCTGGTAAATTCACAGATAATAACATTTCAGATGAAGAATTCAAACACCCTTCAGATCATAAAAGAGTGACCATGAAAGACATGGAAGAAATTTTAAACACACTGATGGAATAAGTCATTTTTTATACAATCCCTATCATATTTCTGCTTGCTATACGTTAAAAAAAATTATTATTATCTTTATTTCTTACATTTAAATCACCGGGTAAATTGTAAAACAATATAATGTGTGCAAAAAACTCAAATAACAACACGAACAAATCATCTTTATTTATTTACGATGAACGGTTTCAATTCATCCTGGGATTGTTTTTCCTCTTTTTTGCCGCCTTTTTAACATTTGCTTTTATTTCATATTTTTTCACATGGAAAGCAGATCAAAGTTTTGAGTGGGGATCGTCATTGTCAGGAGCAGATATTACAGTTCAAAATTGGGCAGGAAAAACCGGCGCCAAGCTCGCAAATTTATTTATTCTAAAACTCTTTGGCTTATCTTCATTTATTATTCCACTCATCATGATCATCGGCGGCCTCAGGCTTATAAATATTAAAACATTCCGGTTAGCGTCTTTTATCAGGGGATCAATTATTGGACTATTATTGCTTTCCATTGTTTTAGGATTTATATCAGGAAATTTGAACGGATACTTAGGAAGCGGATTGGGAGGACATTATGGGTATTCTATAAGTGCATGGCTGAACGCATTTATCGGGAAATTCGGCACCGGACTATTGCTTTCAATATCCGTGATTACCTATGTCATTTTTTTATTCCCTTCTTCATATCAATATTGTAAAAAACAATTTTATAAAATAACAGGAAGAGAGGGCCAATTCCCAATAAGTTCAACATATTCCGGACAGGATGAGAAAGAGTCACAAAATGATGAACAAAACACCGGTGAAACAGGATCAGCCCCGGAAACAGACCTGATTTTCGAAACCGAAAAAATCAATGAAGATAACGGCGGGAGCTATGAACATCAGGATGTAGAAGGGATGAATGACACTCAAAACGAAGATAAAAATCAGGAAGAGTCTTCATTCGAAGATGAAGATGTTGAACTTACAGTAGAACAACAAAAAGCTGAAGAAAATGGGGTATTGAATAAAAATATGTCACAAATGGAGGATTATGACCCCACGCTTGACTTGTCCAATTATAAACTTCCGCCTTTAGATTTACTGGAAAAACATGAGTCTAATAATTTTGAAGTAAGTGATGAAGAGTTAATAGGCAATAAAAACAAGATTGTAGAAACGTTTGCCAACTTCAAGATACAGATCAATAAAATAAAAGCTACCATTGGCCCTACAGTAACATTGTATGAAATTGTACCTGCCCCGGGAATTCGCATATCAAAAATTAAAAACCTGGAAGATGACATTGCTTTAAACCTTGCTGCATTAGGAATCAGGATCATTGCTCCCATCCCGGGCAAAGGAACAGTTGGAATTGAAGTTCCAAACCAGCATCCACAAATTGTATCCATGCGTACGATTCTCAATTCAAGGAAATTCCAGGAAGCCAAACATGACCTTTCTATAGCAATAGGAAAAACCATTTCCAATGAAACATTTGTATTTGACCTTGCCAAAATGCCCCACCTTTTAGTAGCAGGAGCCACCGGACAGGGTAAATCAGTAGGGTTGAATGCGATTATTACGTCTTTATTATACAAAAAACATCCTGCTCAACTAAAATTTGTATTGATTGACCCCAAAAAAGTTGAGCTTAGTGTATATTCCAAAATTGAAAAACATTTTTTAGCTAAATTGCCGGATGATTCGGAAGAAGCAATTATCACAGATACCCAAAAGGTGATAACAACGCTCCATTCATTAACAGTAGAAATGGATAACCGGTACAGTTTATTAAAAAAAGCCAGGGTTCGCAACATAACAGAATATAATGAAAAATTTATTACACGAAAACTGAATCCGGAGAATGGCCACCGCTATATGCCATTCATCGTGGTTATTATAGATGAATTTGCAGATTTAATCATGACTGCTGGTAAAGAAGTGGAAAGCCCGATTGCACGTCTTGCCCAGCTTGCGCGGGCCATTGGCATCCATCTGATCGTTGCTACCCAGCGTCCAACAACAAATATCATTACAGGAGTAATTAAAGCCAATTTCCCGGCAAGAATTGCATTCAAAGTCACCTCCATGATTGATTCCCGTACTATCCTCGATTCACCAGGTGCAAATCAATTGATCGGACGGGGTGATATGCTCATCACTTCAGGGAATGATCTGGTGCGTATCCAGTGTGCTTTTGTTGACATTTCAGAAATCGAAACATTAACAGAATTTATAGGTTCACAGCAAGGATACCCCTCAGCCATGATGCTCCCTGAATATAAATCGGATGAAGATGAAGACAAAGCAGAAGTAGACCTCTCCAAACGCGACGACCTTTTTGATGAAGCTGCACGGTTGGTTGTCATACACCAACAAGGATCAACATCTTTGATCCAACGGAAATTTTCCATTGGATACAACCGCGCCGGAAGAATTGTTGACCAATTGGAAGCAGCTCAAATTGTAGGCCCATTTGAAGGAAGCAAAGCACGAAAAGTATTAATCCCGGATGAATACACACTTGAACAACATATTAATTCGTTATAACCATTAAAATTATTTACCAGACAATGACAAAATATTATATCCACAAACCACATACTCAACTTTTAAACTTATAAACTTCAAAACTTATAAACTTATAAACTTAAAAACATGAAAACATGAAACATTTCTACATCTACATATTAGCCTTTGTTTTCGGGTTAACCGTACATGCACAAACGTCTGAAAGAGCAACTGATATTCTTGCCAAAGCTTCTGAAAACATTAAATCATATAAAAGCATAAAACTCAGGTTTACATTTACTCATGAAAACCTGAAAAATGAGACTTTAGAAACACAAAATGGCACACTATTACTAAAAGGCAATAAATACTATATTTCAATGCCCCAGACCGATATATATTACAATGGCAACACCATGTGGAATTATATAAAAAATGCCAACGAAGTCAATGTGATTAAACCTGAATCTGATACAACAAGCGGAGCACTTGACTTCACCAATCCAAAGCAATTGTTTACAATAGATGAAGAAGATTACAAAAGCAAATATGTTGGAGAAATAACAAAAGCCGGCAAAACATATCATAAAATAGATTTATACCCGCGGAACCTGGACCTGGATTATCATCGAATCCGTGTTTTAATTGATGAACAGGCAAAACTTATTCAATACGTTAAAGTGTTTAGCAAACAAGGAGAACATTTTATTTTTGAAGTAAACAATTTTAATACGAATCTCAATGTGTCCGATGATAAATTTACATTTGACAAGTCAAAATACCCGGATGTTGAAGAAATTGACATGAGATTTTAATTAGCCTGGCATTGTTCAGTAGCATACTGGCATCAGACATCAGCTTTGTCCGGGGTATTTAATCCTCCCGTGATGAATTTTCCTCAGTTTCATTTTGAATATTCCTTTGAGCATGGATATATCCTTAAACGTAATGTTTGCGTCATGAAACTGTTCCTGTTTCACCTGGTATTCAATAATTTCATCAACAAGCTGATTAATAATCTTCTCTGTCGGCTCTTTATAACTTCTTGAAGCAGCTTCAGCAGCATCGGCCATCATGAGTACGGCTGTCTCTTTTGAAAATGGTGTTGGCCCGGGATACGTAAATCTTGAGGTATCCACGTCTTTTTCCGGATACTTTGTAAGATATGATTTATAAAAAAATTGTACTGTTGTTGTTCCATGATGTGTCCGAATAAAATCAATGATTGCAGCCGGCAATTTATTTTTTTGTGCCAATCGAATCCCTTTGGTCACATGTTCAATAATAATCTTAGCGCTTTCATCAAATTCAAGGGCATCATGCGGATTCTTACCTGCTTCGAGGTTTTCAATATAATAACTGGGCTTTTCAATTTTACCTATGTCGTGATATAAAGCTCCCGCCCTTACTAAAAGCGAGTTTCCTCCTATATGATAAATGGCTTCTTCGGCAAGATTTGCCACCTGTATAGAATGTTGAAACGTACCAGGCGCTTTTTCTGCCATTAGTCTTAATAAAGGTTGGTTGGTATCCGATAATTCAATAAGAGTAGCATCTGAAATAAAGCCAAATAATTTTTCAAAAATGTATATTAGCGGGAATGATGTTAATATTAACAATCCATTGATACCAAACCATAAATAGTCTCTCCAGTGAATATTTATTATACTGGCTTCTTTGATGATGGAAATACCAAAATAAACAATGCCATATGTCAAAAAAACAAGGGCAGCAGCAAGGAATAATTTTCCCCTGCGATATAAATTCGTGAGACTAAAAATGGCTACAATTCCTGCCGAAAAATTCATAAAAACGAATTCAAAGCTGTTCGGCGCATTGAACCCCACCACCAGGATGGTAACAATGTGAATAAACAAGGCCAGCCTTGCATCATAAAACGTCCTTATAATGATCGGGAGCAATGCAAACGGAACAATATAAAGACTGATGTTACTATACCGGATCATCAGGCTCGACACAGCTATAAAAAACAGTACAAGGAATAACATGAACGTTGTTTTCAAACTGTCCTGTAATATTTCTCTCCTGAAATTCCATAAAAACAAAAACAACATCAACATGGAGACAAAGACAAAAATAATTTGCCCGGTTAAAATCAACACATTCGACGTTCCTACTCGTTGTTGGTAACTTCTTTTCAACGATTGCAGTATCCTGTATTTTTCCCCTTTTACCACGTCGCCCCTGGAGATGATGCGTTGTCCTTTCTGTACCATTCCTCTGGTTATTGATACATTAACAAGGGCATTATTCATCGCTTTTTGTGTATTTACTTGATCATATTTTAAATTGGGGCTCAAAAACTGATTATAATCAATTGTTTGCAGAAAAGGCCACAAATCTTCTTTGTATCGTGCCGGTATACTGTCTTTAAACTGCTGAACACGCTTTTTAACAAATTCATAAGCTTGTTTATGCGTAAAAACTTCTGTTAGCTTATATTTACTGTTGTTACTGTAACTAACATAAACGGTATAGATGCTGTCGCTTCCTAGCAGTTTGTTATTCACCTCCATTTTTTCAATAATTCCTTTATTATAAACAAATGATAAAACATTGGTTATATAATCAATGCAATCATCTTTTATCTGGATCAGTTGCTTTCTATGGTAGGAATTTAATTCAGTGATCGTATCAACATTCCATTGTGACCGGAGGTATTCATTCCATTTTGAATTAAATCGTTTTGTAAACGTCTGTTTTTCTGATGCCTGTACTTGTTTCCTCATATCAAAATAAGGCCGCAGGTCCTGTAATACACTGTCTTTTTCCGACTTAATATGTTCTCTTGATTTATAAACCGGAAAATCAAAAGGAGCAATAAGATTTTCGTGCATCCAGGGCTTTCCTTTTTGAAACTCATATTGAAACTTTGCCTGCCGCGGAAACAAATAAACAATAGCAACCACACTGATAATAAAAAGCAATGTTCTGTAAATAACAGAAAAATGATCGCGTATATAATGAAAAATTTTATTCATAAATAAAGTTAAAACATCTAAATTAAACAAAATAATCCTTCAATTAAAAAATGACACCGATTTTTAATTTAAACATAGAATAATGACAAATATAAAAATTCTATGCAAATTACATTTATAATATTTATAGTTCCTGTTAATAATGAAGATTTATAATGTTTATTATTAAGCTACTAAGTCAATTGAGTTGATTAAGTTATTAAGTTTAAAGGTTTAGAGGTTTA
>CAYMKE010000033.1:0-18154 GCA_964390955.1 uncultured Bacteroidales bacterium
AACTTAGAAACTTAGAAACTTAGAAACTTAGAAACTTAGAAACTTAGAAACTTAGAAACTTAAAAACTTAGAAACTTAGAAACTTAGAAACTTAATAATGAAATATATTGATGAATTTCAAGACCCTGCAATCATAAAAAAGCTTATTGATCAGATTCATAGCATTTCACATACCCCGGTGAATTTAATGGAGGTTTGTGGAGGGCATACCATGGCCATACAACGGTTTGGTATTCCGTCATTATTGCCGGATCACATTCGCTTAATCTCAGGCCCGGGATGCCCTGTTTGTGTAACGAGCATTGAATTTATTGATAAGGCCATTGCTTTATCTCATTTGCCTGATACCATTATCACAACATATGGCGACCTGATCAGGGTTCCGGGGTCGTCATCAACCCTTAATAAAGAACGTGCATCAGGAAAGGATATTCGTATCGTATATTCCTCGATGGATGCTTTAAAGATTGCAAAAGAGCATCCTGGTAAACATGTTATTTTCCTGGGAATTGGTTTCGAAACAACAGCTCCGGCTACTGCGGCCGCAATTTTAAAAGCAAAAAATGAAAACATCAATAATTTTTATGCATTCAGCTCACATAAAATAATGCCCCCAGCCATGGAAGCTTTGATTGACGAAGGTGTGAATATCAATGGATACATTGCTCCGGGACATGTAAGCACGGTGACAGGGACACAAATATACAATACGATTCCTGAAAAATTTGGATTGGGCGTGGTGGTTTCTGGTTTTGAGCCGGCAGATTTATTGCAGGCCATCTATATGTTGATCAAACAAGTTGAGAGCAAAGCCCCTAAAGTAGAGACTGCATATAAAAGAGTCGTGAAACAAACAGGAAATATAAAAGCCCGGGATGTAATGAAAGAAGTCTTTGAATACAGGAACGATTGGTGGAGGGGCATCGGAATTTTACCGGATAGTGGCCTGGAGATTCGCAATACATATCGTGATTATGATGCTGAACAGGTTTTTGATATTAAGACAAATCCTGTGAAAGAGCCCAAAGGCTGTATATGTGGTGAGATTTTAAAAGGTCTCAAAACACCAGTTGACTGTAAACTTTTTGCCAACGCCTGTACACCTGAAAATCCGGTTGGAGCATGTATGGTATCGGGAGAAGGAGCTTGTCAGGCATATTACAGATACAATAGAACACAAATATGTAATAAAACTCTTATCAATGGATAAAACAATTTTACTTGGCCATGGAAGCGGCGGGAAAATGAGTCATGAACTTATTACAAATCTTTTTTTGAAATATTTCAGGCCGCTGGATAACGATCTTTTTTTAACAGATTCTGCATTAATTCCTGTTTCAGGACATCCATGCACATTCACAACCGATTCATATGTTGTCAATCCCATTTTTTTTCCTGGAGGAAATATTGGTAAATTGGCGGTTTGTGGAACGGTTAACGACCTTTCCGTTTCTGGTTCCAAACCTGCTTACCTGAGTGCTTCATTTATCATTGAAGAAGGATTTTCGATAGCCGAACTCGAAAAAATCGTTTCAACAATGGCAGAAGAAGCTCACAATGCAGGTGTGAGAATTATCACAGGGGATACTAAAATTGTGAATAAAGGCCAATGTGATAAAGTGTTTGTCAATACTACAGGAATTGGGTTTATTGAAGAACGCTATGCAAATATTTCATCCGGAGTATCTATTGAAAAGGGTGATAAGATCATCATAAACGGCAGCCTTGGAGATCATGCCATTGCCGTGTTGGGAGCACGTAATGAACTTCATATTGATCCGGACATTACTTCTGATTGTGCTTCTTTAAACGGATTGATACGAAGTGTGATAAAAAAAGATATTGAAATGAAGTTTATGCGTGATGTAACCCGGGGCGGCCTTGCTACGGTTTTATGTGAACTCAGTGATCAATTATCGTTTGGGACAGAGATTTATGAAAAAGATATTCCAGTGAAGGAAAATGTACGAGGTGTATGTGAAATGCTGGGGTTTGACCCCTTGTACCTGGCCAATGAAGGCAAGGTGATGATGGTTGTAAAAGAACACGATGCTGAAAACGTTATTGGGATCATGAAAAATCATCCGCTTGGTTCAGAAAGCATGATAATTGGTGAGGTGGTAGATGACCATCCCGGCATGAATGTATTACACACAAAGATTGGTGGCAGGCGGATTATTGATATGCTGGCCGGAGAGCAGCTTCCGCGCATATGTTGAATGTTGATTTTATTCTACTGTTACAGATTTAGCCAGGTTTCGGGGCTGATCAATATTGCAGTTACGATACACAGCAATATGATATGATAATAATTGTAATGGGATGACTGTAAGTAAAGGGCCCAGCGCCGGATTGGATTTTGGGACTTCCAACACATGGTCTGCCATGTCCCGGATGGTTTCGTCGCCTTGAGTGACTACTGCAATCACAATGCCATTACGGGCTTTGATCTCTTGTATATTGCTTGCGATTTTTTCATATGATTTATCTTTTGTAGCAATGACGACTACAGGCATTTGCTTATCTATCAGGGCAATCGGGCCGTGTTTCATTTCAGCAGCAGGATACCCTTCTGCATGGATATATGATATTTCTTTAAGTTTTAAAGCGCCTTCCAGGGCCACCGGATAATAATAACCCCGGCCAAGATAAAGGAAGTTATTTGCATCTTTATATAATTTGGCTATTCCCTTGAAATAATCATTTTGTTTTAATATTTGTTCGATTTTTCCGGGAATATTGGTCAATTCTTCAACCAGTTCCTTGTATTGACTTTCAGATATTTTATTTTTCTTTTTTCCCAATACCATCATCATCATGAATAAAACAGTAACCTGTGCGGTGAATGCTTTCGTGGAAGCCACACCTATTTCAGGGCCTGCATGCGTGTAAACGCCGGCATGTGTTTCGCGCGGGATGCTTGATCCAACAACATTACATATACCCAATACCAAAGCCCCCACTTTTTTTGCCATCTGGATAGCTGCCAGTGTATCGGCAGTTTCGCCACTCTGGCTGATGGCTATCACAATGTCGTCTTTATAAATAACAGGATTTCTGTATCTGAATTCTGATGCATATTCCACTTCTACCGGAATACGTGCAAATTCTTCAAATAAATATTCTCCAATAAGTCCGGCGTGCCAGGCTGTACCACATCCTACAATAATGATGCGTTTGGCATTCACAAGTTCATCCATCACTTGATACAAACCACCCAGATGGATTTCAGGAATTTCTTTATGCACCCTTCCTCTGAATGTATCATAGATTGAACGGGGTTGTTCAAAAATTTCTTTGAGCATAAAATGATCATATCCGTTCTTTTCGATATCACCTATTTCCATATCCAATTTCTGGATTTTTGGAGTAAGGATGTCATTTTTTATGGTTTTTAGAGAAAATTCGTCTTTTTTAATAAGGGCAACATTATTGTCGTTAAGATAGATGACACTTTTTGTGTATTCTACTATTGGAGTAGCGTCTGAGGCAATGTAGTATTCATTTTCACCTACACCTATTACGATAGGACTGCTTCTACGGGCCGCAATCAATCGGTCGGGTTCATCTTTGCAGATGACAACAATGCCATATGCGCCGATGATTTTATTCAAAGCGAGCCTGACAGCTATTTCAGCGCTTACATTCCCTTTTAAATAAATGTATTCGATCAGGTTGGCAAGAACTTCTGTATCGGTTTCTGTTTTGAATGTATATCCCCTGTCTTTCAGCCGTTTTTTGAGATTGGCATAATTCTCAATGATGCCATTGTGTACCAGAATAAAATGGTTGTTTTCTGATGAATGAGGGTGGGCATTGACATCATTTGGCTCACCATGTGTTGCCCATCTTGTATGTGCAATGCCTATGTTGCCATCAATTTTTTTCCCTTTAATAAATGTTTCAAGCTCATTCACTTTCCCTTTTTTCTTGTATAAACTGATATCGTGATTTAGTAAAGAAATACCTGCTGAATCATATCCCCTGTATTCAAGCCGTTTTAGTCCTTTGATCAAAATCGGGTAAGCGTCTTTATTGCCAATGTACCCTACAATTCCACACATAATAGTTAAGATTAGTTTGTATAAATTATTTTAATCTTTATCCCGGCAGACTTTAATGTCACATGATTCATTATTCTATTATTATAATGCAATTCATTTTTATCGTAAAATCCTGGAAAAACATGTAATTTATTGACCAGTTTATGGTTGCAAAATCCTGTTTCTTTCCCTTCACATATAATTTTCTGCATATACCGGGTGATATTAAACGTATAATTCATGTTATTTTTGTTATAGTAACCATTAATATAATCACTACTTCCAGTATAATACGGATCGTCGGGTAAAATGGTTGGAATCCCTTCTTTATTTTCAGTTCGTAAAGTTAATCGTTGGAACGGGTTATTATAATTATCCTCTACAGGGATAATCAGTTTGGCATCTAATACTACATTTATATCATCCGGGAAATCGTTTTCAATTTTAATAATGGTTTCAACGCCTCCCATAGATTGAATATAGGTGTTTGGATAAGCATTGGTTGTGTCTTTCAGACAGGGTTCTATGATCGCGTCTTGATAATCATGATTGTGAAGATTTAATCTTGAACATTTAGAGTTAATCTCATAACCCAAAACAGTATCATTGTAATACAAATTCAGCCTGGTATTATTATTGAGAAGGTCTATTGCAACGATGTTTCCTTCACCGGCCGTTTGTTCCATAGTAGACGAAAAATAAAGCCCATTAAAGTAATTGAAAAAATGATTGTTATCCTCATATGCCTGATTTCCGGAATAATTTTCAAGTAATAATTCTTTGATCATTTCTTTATTAAGACTGATATTGATAAGGCTATCCTGTTTGCTTACCTGAAATTGTTTTGATGAATCGTTAAGTATTTTAGACGGATCATAATAATTCCCGGGATTTATATTTGAATACCCTTCCTCTGAAAAGTTTGCATTTAAAGGATATACTTTTATTTTTAAAGGAGATGATGCATTTCCGTATACATCATCGTAGCGTAAATGCAATGCGACAGAGTCTAAATTTTGGTAAACTGTATCAATCAATGTAGTGTCAAAAATTACCGGTACGATTTGTGTAAAAATTTCTGATCGTGTGGCTCCAAATGTATCGTTTTTATATGACCCGAAAAGATTGATGTCAAAATTAACTGATGCAAAAGAATCTGTTTTTGCCGTATATGCAAATAATGTGGTATCTGTAAAAAGTTTTAAACTGTCATTTTTGTTGATTAAAATGTCTTTTCCCAGGGTGATGGTGTCATTTTTATCTTCACATCCGTAAAAGATGCCAATAGAAATGAAAATCAAAATTATATATCTCATTAATTCACAGGTTTTATTCAAATAATTTATTGTAAAAATCCATATATTCATCAGCATAATCATCATTTTCCGAATTATGTTCAAATGTTAATCTTCCATTTTCTTCAAGATATGTTTCCAATTCATTATTGATGTCCCCGTTTACCTTCACAACACCATCACTCATTTTTATGGCCAGTTTGTTTAAATTATTATAAGTAGGTTCATTCAATAATTCCAGGTCTTTTGCTTCAATGCCTTCCATGAGGGCTTTTTCTTTAAATTTTTTTCGGAAAGGATTATGGAATTCGGGGCCAATAATAGAATAGACCATTTTTGTATTACTAAAAAGCGGATCATCATAATAACTTTTTTTGATATACAGTGGAATCAGGCTGGAGACCCATCCGATGCAATGGATCAGGTCAGGTGACCAGTTGAGCTTTTTAATGGTCTCGATAACACCTCTTGCAAAAAAAATTATACGTTCATCATTATCAGAAAATTCTTCACCGGTTTCGTCTTTTAATATATACTTTCTGCCAAAGTAATCCTCATTATCAATAAAATAAACCTGCATCCTGGCTGTCTGAATGGAAGCAACCTTAATTGTTAGTGGATGGTCGTTGTTATTAATAATCAGATTCATTCCTGATAAACGGATGACTTCATGTAATTGATTTCTTCTTTCTTTTATGCATCCGTATTTTGGCATAAATGTACGTATTGCATTGCCTTTTTCCTGTATTTTTTGTGGTAAATAACGGCCCATTTTTGACAGTTTTGTATCAGGAAGATATGGAGTAATCTCTTGTGTTACAAAAAGGATATTTTTCTTTTTTTTCATCTCAAAGTATTTGATATATAGCTTATGATCAAGATGCAAAATTAGTAAAAAATATAAACTATTCTGTTAAAACGACATGAAGATTTGATTATTTTAAGTTTTCCTCTAAATTATCTTTTTGAATTCATTACTTTTGTGTGTTCTACAACGAAAGAGTGTTTGTTGATAATGTCCGGTGGCTCCGATACAGTCATTCTTCCTTACGAGGCAGGATTCGTTAAGCATGCCCCAAAATAATTGCTCATTTACATCGGTAAACTGTGCAATTTGGGACTTTGTAAGCCTCATTATCGAAGAATTTCTTCGATGAGCTGGCGAGCCCGGTTATGATGCAAACATTTGATTTTATTGACGCACACTATATAAAATATAAAAAAATCGAATTCTAATTAAATGTTATGAACGTAACCGGTAAGACAAACGATTTGACTTCTGCCGTGGAGCGGCTCAAAAAAAGAGGAGATAAAATTGGTTTTGTGCCCACTATGGGCGCTTTACATGAAGGGCATATTTCATTGATAAAATGTGGAAAAAAAAAATGTGATTCCATGGTTGTAAGTATTTTTGTAAATCCGACACAATTCAATGACCGGAATGATTATAAACACTATCCGCGAAATGTTGAGGCTGATCTGGATAAACTTTCAAATTATTTATCCGAAGAAGATATTGTTTTTATTCCAACAGAAGAAGAAGTTTATAACTCTCCTGTTGACAAAAATTTTGATTTTGGATATCTTGAAACTGTGATGGAGGGAAAACACAGGGAAGGCCATTTTAAAGGAGTTGCACAAGTCGTTCACCGGTTGTTTGAAATTGTCAGGCCCCATGAAGCATTCTTTGGTGAAAAAGACTACCAGCAACTGGTGATTATCAAGGCACTTGTAAAAAAAGAAAACATGCCTGTCAATATTACGGGTTGTCCTTTGATAAGGGATCATGACGGACTGGCATTAAGTTCACGTAATACATTATTAACACCAGATCAAAGAAAAAATGCTGCAATCATTCCACAAACACTTTTTGAAGCCGGACAAATGGCATTTGAGCATCCTGTAAGCGAAGTCAGGCAATTTGTAATAAATAAAATTCAATCGAATAATTATTTATCCATTGATTATTTTGAAATAGCTGATGAAACAACATTAAAACCTGTCCGGCAATGGAAACGGGATATCCGGACAAGAGGGTTTATTGCTGTAAAAGTTGATAAGGTTCGACTAATAGATAATTTAAAATTTTATTAAATTTGCATGCCTTAAGGAAATCATTGAATACTGTATTTTAAAATCATTCGTTTGTAATGTGATTAAAATAAGGATGTATAAATAAATTTTTATGAATATAGAAATAGTAAAATCAAAGATACACAGGGTAACCGTCACCTCAACCGAAATAAATTATATGGGGAGCATTACCATAGATGAGGATTTAATGGATGCTGCCAATCTCATTGAAAATGAAAAAGTACAGGTATTAGACATTAATAATGGCGTGCGGCTTGAGACGTATGTCATAGTTGGTGAACGGGGGACTGGTACGATTTGTATGAATGGGCCTGCTGCACGTAAAATAATTAAAGGAGATATTGTGATTGTCATTTCATATGCTTCAATGGATTTCGAAAAGGCTAAAACATTTAAGCCAAGCGTTATTTGTCCGGATACAAATACAAATAAACTTGTTAAAGGTTCTGTCTATTGAAAAAACAATTCTTAAATATTTTAAAATATTTGGTGTTCCTTTCTGTAGGAATCCTTTTATTGTATTTCGCGTTTAAGGAAGTGGAATTGAAAAAATTGATGCATCACCTCAGAAATGCCAATTATTTTTGGGTGATATTATCCTTATTCCTGGCAATTCTCAGTCATATTAGCAGGGCGATGCGATGGAACCTTTTAATCAATCCATTGGGGTATACCCCAAAAACCAAAACCACTTTTTATGCTGTCATGCTGGGCTACCTGGTCAATTTTGCATTTCCACGACTTGGAGAAGTAACACGTTGTGGGGCTGTCAGTAAAAAAGAAAACATTCCGTTCGATACCCTGGTTGGAACGGTTATAATAGAAAGAGCTATTGATTTATTTACCTTGATTTTTATTACGATCATCACAATTTTATTAAAAATTGAAACATTTGGAGCTTTTGTGAAAGAAAATATTTATGACCGTATTATCAGGAAATTAGTTTTTGTAGAAAACATCCCGGTTTTGGTATATATTTTGATCGCTTTATTCTTTTTTGCCCTTATTTTTATGTATTTTTATAAAAAAGATAAAATTCACGCCGCCCCCAAAGTCATCAAAATTAAAAAATTACTTTCAGGTGTAATGTCAGGAATGAAAACAGTGTTTCATATGAAAAAACGGCGCTATTTTCTGATGCATACACTCTTTATCTGGTTAATGTACTTTTTGATGAGTTATGTTATGTTTTTTTCGTTTCCTGAAACGTCTGGCTTAACATTTGTTGACGGTTTGTTTATATTGGTGATTGCAAGTCTTGCCATGTCTTTACCCGTACAAGGTGGTATTGGTGTATTTCATTTATTTATAAAATTAGGGTTGGAAGGATTATATGGAATAGATGAAGAAATTGGCGCTGCTTATGCAACTTTAATGCATGAATCACAGGCTGTTATGATATTATTGGTGGGTGGTATTTCGTTTTTTTTGTTGTTTTTTACAGGAAAAAAGAAGAGCATTCATTTGATTAATCATTCTGAGAATAAAAAATAAACATATGAACCGAGCATGTAAAAAAATAATCATTTTTTGCACACACGAGGATGATTATTTTTTACTTGCGAACTCCATCTGACCATTAAAAATTTAAAAATAAATATATGAACCAATTAAATATTGTAAAATCGAAAATTCTTAAAAAAGACGATATTATCCCCATTGTCTCTTCCTGTAACTTTAAGAGCTATAGAATTGTCTTTACCAATGGTTGTTTTGATATTTTGCATCGCGGACATGTTGAATACCTTGCAAAAGCCGCTTCTTATGGCGATGTTATGTTTGTAGGTGTAAACAGTGACCATTCTGTTCAACGCATTAAGAAAAAAACACCTGTTGTGGATGAATACAGCCGTCAATTAATACTGGCTTCATTGCATTTTATAGATTATGTGATTCCTTTTGATGAAGATACTCCTTTTAATTTGATCAATATGATTCAACCCGATGTTCTAATCAAAGGTGGCGATTATAAAGTTGATGAGATCGTTGGGTATGATATTGTAAAAAAGAAAGGTGGAGAGATTATTACCATTGAATTGGTGGATAATTTTTCTTCTACTGCAATTATTGAAAAAATCAAGAAGGAAAAATAGCTTCGTCGCATGGCTAAGAGTAAAAGTATTTTTGTATGTCAGAATTGTGGCACTGAATCATCCAAATGGATGGGCAAATGCAATAATTGTAATGAATGGAATACATTTGTTGAAGAAAAAATAAACAAAACAAAAAATTTTTCCGGACAACAGGAAAAGGTTGCATTGGCAAAGCCGAAATTGTTTAATGAAATTGAATCCTCAAATTTCAAACGATTAAATACCAAAATCAATGAGTTGAATCGTGTGCTGGGGGGTGGTTTGGTTCCGGGCTCGGTGCTGTTGGTGGGAGGAGAGCCGGGGATTGGAAAATCTACTTTGGCACTTCAGGTAGCTTTATTAGCAACCGAATTGAAAATTCTTTATGTTTCAGGAGAAGAAAGCAATCAACAAATAAAGCTAAGAGCCGAAAGAATTGGCACAGGCTCTTGCAATCAGTCTTGCTATATCTTAAGTGAAACATTACTGGAGAACATCACACAATCCATAAATGAATTATCTCCTGATGCAATCATTATTGATTCTGTACAAACGCTATATAGTGAACGCATTGAATCATCTCCCGGTACAGTATCTCAAGTCAGAGAATGTGCAGGTGAATTGATTAAAATCGCAAAAACATCATCGGTTCCGGTCATACTGATTGGCCACATTAATAAAGAAGGGAATATAGCAGGGCCTAAAGTATTAGAACACATGGTAGATACAGTCCTGCATTTTGAAGGAGACCTGAATCATATGTTCAGGTTGCTCCGCGTTAATAAAAACCGTTTTGGTTCTACATCCGAGATAGCGATTTTTGAAATGTTGGAAAAAGGGCTCCGGGAGGTGGCCAATCCTTCTGAAATATTGATTTCCAATACCAATTCGCAACTTAGTGGCGTGGCAATTGCTGCAACAATGGATGGCAACCGGCCATTTTTAATAGAAACACAGGCCCTTGTTAGCTCTGCTGTCTATGGAACCCCACAACGGTCAACCACGGGGTTTGATATCAGAAGACTGAATATGTTATTGGCTGTATTAGAGAAAAAGGCAAAATTTCAACTTGCTTCAAAAGATGTTTTTTTGAACATAGCAGGGGGCATCAAAGTTGTAGATCCAGCCATTGATTTGGGAGTGATTGTAGCGATATTGTCTTCTTCGGTTGACATTCCGGTGAACAATAATACTTGTTTTGCAGCTGAAGTCGGACTGACGGGGGAAATCAGGCCTGTCAGCCGTATAGAACAACGCATCAGGGAAGCTGAAAAACTCGGACTCAAGCGGATCTTTATATCCAAATACAGTGAAAAAAAATTGCAAAAGCAACCTGCAAATATTGAAATTATTTATATAAAAGAGATTAAAGATATATATAAGGAACTTTTTAATTAGTGTTATCGACGGCTTATCAAACGTTTAATCCGGGACAATTTCCCTATTTTGTAGATTGATTTTAGTTTTAACAATTTAAATGCTTTTCCCATTAACAAGTATTTAGCTTGTGAACCAATGCTCATTCCTAAAGAAATTACAAAATTCCGTTTGGCTTGACGTATTCCGTCAGACAATGCTTCCCTGTTTATGGCGACTTCTTCCTGAAGCAGTATTTTAGCTCGTTGAAGGTCTTTATAGTTTCGTATTTGGTGTCTCATATTTGGTTGTTTATGAGGCGATTTGATGATTCGTTGATGTGTGGGCATGGGGGGTGGGGCTTGAATGTTTGTCACCTCATTCTTAATATTCGTTGTCAACTTTTACATATAACTTTTTATTTTTCTACTCCTTTCTCATTTTTATTTATTTCTGTGCTTCTTTCGCTTTATTCTCCACTTTTTGAGCTCCTTTTTCAACTTCTTGTGCTGCTTTTTTTCTTGCTTCCTCTTCTTTTTCTTTCAGGTCCATTTCAAGGTTTGCAAATTTGATTTTAATTTCGTCAACAAAAGTATTGATAGAATCTTTCAGTTCGTCAACCTGTTCGTTAATGTTCCCATCCAGGTCTTCCCTACACAGAGAGGATACTCTTTTTATCCGTTTTCGGGTTTTCTCACCTTTTTCTGGTGCTATTAAAATACCCATGGTTAAACCGGCCAATGCACCGGTAACAAATCCAACAAATCCATTGCTTGCCATATTAATTTTATTATTAGGTTAATAATTTATGAGCCTTACATATTCTATATGACAAAAATCCTGCCAAAGTGGACAGAGCAGTGACCTCCTTTATGTGTGTGTCAAAACAAAAACTTATCCGGTTGTTTAATAGAATTGGTATCAATATAAAACGCCGAAATAATCTGGTCAGCTTCTTTTAATTGTTTTACGAGCTGATGAATAAACGTGTTATCATATCCTTCTCCTGTTATTTTGAGAAAAAAATCAAGGTTTTGAAGTTCTTTAATGAGAAATCCGGCCTCCCCTTTATTGGAAATGAGATGATAGTCCAAAAGTGAGTCTTCATCCTGATAAACATACAGAGAAAAGGATTGGTTGGTATTTGATTTTTTGTTAAGTATTTCCAGGTCATTGATTTTCACAAGGTTTAGTCCGAGTTTTTTATTTATACTCCAGGTCAGCCGGTAATCATGTTCATGTGCCGAAATCCCAATCAATGAAAAAGCATATTCCGGTGTGTATTTGAGTTTATGTACTTTTTTTTTCATAGCTGTTTTTAAGGGGACTTCTATAAATTCCTTCGCATCAAAATTTTCAGAGTTTTTCATAGACAATGAAAATTTTTGAAGCACTATCGGGATAATGCAAAAAAAATTGAAGCAGTATATGGGAAACTCTGAAAACCCTATGGGAACAAATATAATAAATAATCTGACCGCGTTAAAATTTTTCTCAATAGCTATGGCTATTCAGAAAAATTTATGCCTTGCATCTTATTCATTATATTTGTTTTTTGAAAGAAAGGAATTTATAGAAGTCCCCTTTAGATGTTTAATCCGGTAAATTATGAAATGTTATGTTTTGTAGTTTCCGGAAAGTACTTCACATGCATTTTTAGCATAATATCCACGGAGGTCTCTTGCATATTTTTTCATGATTGCTTTCCCTCTTCGTTCATAATCTCCACAAAGAAATAAGGCGCGGCCTAAATAATATTCACGTAATGAATGATGGTTTGTGTTTGTTTCGTTAGTTTTTTTTGCAGCATATTCTATTGCAGTTTCGATGTTCGGAATATCATGTCCCATTATTCGGGGCATTTCGAGGATGTCATATAGCATTTGAGCAGCTTCCGGCGATTGGAAGTGTTCAAGTGCTAATGAAATGGCGAGAAAATGAGATAGCTTACTTTCTGCAGTTAATAATGCAGCTTTTTCCAGGATTACCGGCAGTGCATCTCCATGCCTTGTATTGCCCAGGGCGATAATCAAACTGTCAAGATAGTCGATGCCTTTGGGCTTTGGTATGGTGGTATCCTGATCTCTTTTCTTTTTATTTGTGTCTTCTTCTTCAGTATCTTCTTCTTTTTCCCATGAAGTGATTGAATCTACCTTATTGTATAATATTTTCCACCCGTCTGCATATCCATAAATTCCCAATGTGTGTGCATAAGCTAATTCTTTCTTATGGTCTTTAGTTTCCTGCATTTGTGTTTTAATGAACTGAATTCCTTGTTCCTTATTCCATACTAATTTTTCAATATTTGAATAGTTGCTGTCCACATTTTTTGCTGCTTGTACTAATTGTTCTTCATCCGGAGGGAAATTATCAGTATCATTGATTATTTTTTCTTCAATATAGCCCATCGTTAAGATTTTTTCCTGTAGTTTTTGCAATGAAACTTTCCTGATGCTTTGACGTGACGGGGCAACCATTGCTGCAGCAAGTCCTATGGTATATCCCTGGTTTTGGATACTTTGCAGGTTGCACTGAAACGAGGCTGCGTTTCGTTCTATTCCAATTGCATGTCCGGCTACTACAATACTGTCAAGTCCTTTAGGAAGCAGACTTCTCAGGGGAATATTGGCTTGTATTTCTGTTTCAGAATATTGAGGAGCTTTTAGTTGGATTAAGTGATTTGACGTGTATTCACTATTTTTGAAAATTCCTTTTTGAACAGATATTGTATCCGGGTATGTTCTGTTGTTATATATGTCAAGGTTTGAAATATTTAGTTCTCCTTTTATGTTTCTTCTTTCTTCTGAATAAATGAGTTCACCAATATCATAAGCTTCTTCATGATGTATTTTTTCAGTTACCAGAGTTCGCTGTATGTCAAAAATATCAGTATTTTCAACAAATGTCTGTTCAGAATGAACCAGTTGTTGTCCATTTTTGATAACAGGAACACTTGCGGCGAGTTCAGGCATAGATTTACCGGGTGAATGTTGATATTGTGCTCCGGCTGCAATTGCAATATCGGCATTTCCGGTTGCATCAATAATTGTATTGGCCCATATTATTCCTTTGCCAAAGGGAGTGATAATAACTGCTCCTTTTACTTTCCTGAATTCAACAATTGCTCCGCATCCAATTGCGCCAAACCATAATTCACCTCCTGCTTTTATGAATTCTTTTCTGAACCATTCCATTTTCCAGTTTTGGTGCCATTGTTTGGGTTGTTCTTCATCCTTTTTGGGTTCTCCCCTGAGTTTTTTTATTTCGTTGATGGCTTCAGAAGCAAATCCGGGTTCATTGGTTTTGTAATTTTTTTCAATTAATCCTTTTGTGGTAAGTCCCCCGAGTCCGTGCAGGTGTTCTATACAAAGTGTTCTGGCTCCGTTCCTTGCAGCACTGATGGCAGCAGCTGACCCGGATGAACCTCCACCTACCACCAATACATCAAATTGTCCTAATACGGGGATGTCCATTTGTTGTTTTGGGATTTGTCCCTTTATCATTGACGAACGTATAAAGCTATGGGTTATTTTGGGTGTGTGCATCATATTAATAAAGACACTGGATGACAATATAGAGATTTTATTTCCTGTGTTGACAGATGTAATATCTTTAGCTACTGCCTTTCCGATTTGTGTTCCAAATTCAATGATATTTACGGGATATGTTAGCTGAAGAGCTGCTTTTCTTGAAATATCAATGCATTCTCCCAGGATGTAAATCCCTTTTTTATCTTTCGGGCGGCAACTTTCAATTGGTATTTCCGCAATGTTAAGATTTTGAGTTCTGCAACTTTCTTCTCCAATAATGAAATCGGGTGATATATATATTAAATCATCGGCACAATCAACCTGTTCTTTATCCCAGGCTATATCCCGCATGAGTTGTTCTGCTTTGGCAAAGGATGAAAACGAGTTGTCTTTCATGTCTATATCAGCAGAGAATTTCCATGCCGGATATTCCTTTGGAGGGAGGTTTGGGTCTTCAATAACAGTTATGCCCGGAGTTAGTTTTTCTACTTTAACCCCATCTTTTTTTAAAGCTTTGTTTCCGGTAGTGATAAAGTGAAATTTGTGTTTTCCTTTAAAAAATGGGGCAGTATTGGCTCCTGACATTCTTGCTGCTGTTGCTCTTGGTGTGGCATCAATGATGACTTTCGAGCGGATGGCCTGCTCTCCTGTACGATTTATAATAACAGCCCCGGCAATATTATTGGACTCATCAACAAGTAAATTACTGGTATACGAATTATAAAGAAAATTAATATGATGATCTGTCAATGTTTTGTCAAGTATCTTTTTAATGTAAAAAGGGTGTGGCGGTTTTTTAGTGTTAAAAAGTTGTTTGGCTAAAGGCGTATTGGGAGTGTTTTCTGGCCATAAATTATACGTGCCGCATATATCTTCCCCGAGATAGGGTTTATGAGTTACTACAAAAGGTTTGGCTCCTGAGTTGGCTATTTCAACAGCAGCCGCAATTGCGCCGGCTCCCCCACCGAGTATTAAAACATCAACATCCTGGATAATGGGAATTTCTTTTTCAGGATGAATGCATTCTGCTTGTGAATTTGTTAGCGATTGGTTTGTTGACTTATTTGTCAAAAAGTACATGCCACTTGTGGATACCAGCATGGTACCCATTGATGAATACTTGATGAAATCTCTTCTTTTCAATGGATTATGATTTAGAATTAAATGAAACACCTTAAAATGTCAAATCTAATATAATAAATATTGACATGCAAGATTAATAAAGATTTATTTGCCCGGATTTATTTTTTCCATTTTGCAAATAACCTGCCCGGCAGCATTTTGTTCAGCTTCTTTTTTAGAATTCCCTTCACCTTCTCCCCTCAATTGTTCTTTTATATAAACTTTTGAGTTAAATGTTATCACATTGAATTGATTTTTTTCTTTTTCAATGTTTTCGAAAACCACTTCTGTATTGTTTTTTTGTCCCCATTCAATGAGTTGGCTTTTGTAATCCGTGTCATCAGACAATAACTTTTCTATATTATGATGGGGCAGGAGGATGTGTTTGATCACAAATTTACGGGCCTTTTTAAATCCTTTGTCCAGGTATATGGCACCTATGAGTGCTTCTAAAGCATTTCCATACAGGTTAACGCGTGAATTATTATTCACATTATAAAACATTAATTGATCAAGCCCTTTATTAATCGCTATTTTGTTAAGATTTTCCCGGCACACGATTTTAGATCTCAGTTTACTTAATACCCCTTCATTTTTATCAGGGAGTTTTGTAAAGAGGTATTCAGCGATCACAGCATCTAAAATAGAATCACCAAGAAATTCAAGTCGGTCGTTGTAGATTCTCCTTCCGTCTAATTCGTGGTAGGTTGATTTGTGAACACAAGCTTTATAATAATATTTAAGTTTCCGGGGAGCATATCCAATAATCCCTTTTATACTTGTTTTTAATGTTTTTTTTAATTGACGATCTAATTTAAGAGACATAAAAGATTATATTGAATAAACAGATCAATATATTATTCCACTCTTTTAAAAATTACGGATGCATTATGACCTCCAAATCCAAAAGTATTGCTCATGGCAATATCAATATTTCGTTCTACAGCTTTATCGAAAGTTAATTGAATTTTGTCATCTATTTCCGGATCCTGTTCTTTAACATTGATAGTAGGTGGGGCTATATTATTTTTTATGGCCAGAATGGCAGCAATTGCTTCTATTGCACCTGCTGCACCTAATAAATGTCCAGTCATTGATTTTGTAGAACTTAAATTAATGTCATAAATAGCATCTTGAAAAACATTTTTACATGCGGCTGTTTCGACAATGTCTCCAAGTGGTGTTGCAGTACCATGCAGGTTAATATATTGTATGTCTTTTGGAGTAAGCCCTGCATCTTCCAGTGCATATTCCATGACTTTTATGGCACCTCTGCCCGCAGGATCAGGAGCAGTGAGGTGATAAGCATCAGCACTCATACCGCCGCCTGCTAATTCAGCATAAATAGGCGCACCACGTTTGACAGCATGATCATATGTTTCAATAATCAATGCGCCTGCACCTTCTCCCATTACAAAACCATCCCTGGTTTTGTCAAAAGGACGGGATGCGGTTTTGTATTCTTCATTATTTGTTGATATTGCTTTAGCCGAATTGAATCCACCAATTCCTGCTTCATTAATGGCCGCTTCTGATCCACCAATTACAAATACATCGGCTTTTCCGTTTCTCAGATGAGTAAGCCCGTCAATGATAGAATGAGAGGATGTAGCACATGCAGAAACAGTAGCATAATTGGGGCCTTTAAATCCATATTTAATTGAAATAAGGCCGGAAGCAATGTCTGAGATCATCCGCGGAATGAAGAACGGACTAAAGCGTGGTGTTCCGTCACCACTGTAAAAATTTTTTACCTCTTGTAAAAAAGTATTGATGCCACCAATTCCAGAACCCCAAATGACTCCGATCCTGTCAGGATTTTCTTTCTCGATATCCAGCCCTGAGTCTTTTAATGCTTCTTCTGCAGCTATAAGAGCGTATTGAGAAAATAAATCCAGTTTTCGTATTTCCTTACGATCAAAATGATTTTCAGGCTTGTAATTTTTTATTTCGCAGGCAAATTTGGTCTTGAAATTACTGGCATCAAAATGGGTAATTAGTTCGGAGCCACTAACTCCATTAACCAGGCTTTCCCAGTATTCTTCTATAGTGTTCCCTATTGGTGTGAGGGCCCCGAGACCAGTGACAACTACCCTTTGTGATTCCATGGATGTAATTCGTTTGGCGTTTGGTTAAATAATTATTTGGTGTTATCTTCAATATATTTAATTGCTTCACTAACAGTGCTAATGTTTTCTGCCTGGTCATCAGGAATTCCAATGTTAAATTCTTTTTCAAATTCCATGATTAATTCAACTGTATCCAGGGAATCTGCACCCAGATCATTAGTGAAACTTGCGTCGGGAGTTACTTCGTTTTTATCTACTCCTAATTTATCAACAATGATCGATTTTACTCTTGATGCAATGTCTGCCATAGTTTTAAAGTTTTAGTTTTTATAAAATTGTTTTAAAAAAATATTTTGCAAAGAAATGTATTTCTGTCAAAATAACAAATAAAAATTTTATTTTTTATTCAATTATTATCCGGTTTTATATGCTTTTTTTTTGTTTTATATTTTTTGTGTGCTTTAATTGACTGATTAGTAGTTTTTTGAGAATGCTGTCTTGTTTTTGTGTCAATTTTCTTTTTTTTATAATATCTTAAGAAACTAATGTAAAAAAGATAAATAATATTTAATT
>CAYMKE010000034.1:0-18081 GCA_964390955.1 uncultured Bacteroidales bacterium
TGGTAGAATACGTTTGGCCGTCACCTACATGTAACTCTGCTGCATTTAATGAAAAATACAATCCAAAAAACACAAAACTCAATACTAAAATTTTCATTTTACTTTGTTTTTTTCTTTTCATAATAAATTGTTTTGATTTTAATTTGTTAGTAAATTAATTTGTCAGTAATAGTTGATTTCTATTTCTTTAAAGGTGGGGTTATAAAATACAACCGGATATTAGCTTAAAGAATAAAGAAACAGCAACAAATTTCTTATCTTAACCTGTAAAGATACAATAATTTAACCAAATTACCATAATATTTTAACAAATCGCCTGATATAAATATTTATCATTTTGTTTTGCTTTTGCCTGTTTAATTTATATTTTTATACAGAAAATCAACCTGTCCTTTTTTATGCTCCAATAATACAATTACATTATTCTTTATACTAAACAGACCATGACAAAAAATAATTTTCAATCCCGGCCTGTCTTTCCAAAACCCTATTACATTATATAAAGAAGAAAGGATTCCTTTATCCTCCGTGGTTATGATTATTAAGACATGGGCGTTAAGAGACAGGCTTGATTACCTTCTTCAGCAAACCATATTGTCTCCTTATCCGAAAGAATTGCTTGAGCTTAGTGATTCCGGTAAACTATTAAATCTATAAACGGGTTGAATAAAAAAAGGGTAAGTTAATATGACAATCAGCTTACCCTTTTTATGATATCTAAAGTTTTATATTACTCCTGCTTGAGTTTATATATCAAAATTTTTGCTTTAAAAGGCTGAAGGGTTACTTCATTGCCTTCAATCTTTTCACCTTTTAATGTTGTATATACCAAATGGTCTTCCAGGGAGAATGTTTTTTCTTCCAGTTCGTCATTCGCCAGCAACATAGTTTTGGTATGGTAATCTAAATCAATAAATTCAGAATGCTTGTCATTATCACTGTTTTCCTGCCATGCGTTAAACGTATAATTCCTGGTGACTTTACATCCTTCTTCCATTGTTTCTTTTTTAATATGATATTTTTCATTGGGGCTAACATATATATTGCTGTCAAGGAACCCCGGATCAAATTCGGGTTTATATGTATGCTTCATCGAAAGGGTATGATGTAAATTATATGTGTTAAAGAATATATTATTGGTTGCATAATTATCCTCACATACAGTTGAAAACTTTCCATTTCCCCATTGTGCAAAGGACAATGCTGTTTTATTCCCATATAATACATTTTCTTTTATTGTATTACTATACGCACCGGCATTAATATGAATACCGCTTCCTGCCCCTCTGACAATATTGTTTTCTACTTTAATATGGTGGGCATTATTGTCAATGTAAATTCCAATGTTCATTTTATGATCTTTGGGTGTCCCTTCTGTATTGCCTATGGCATATTGGACGATATTATTGCGGATTATGTTATTATATGTAAAAGCGGAATCTTTCCCCCAGCAATAGATCATGCTTCCATCATTCAGGGTCAACAATGCATAACTTACATTATTGTATTCACAAATGCTGTTATACCCATCCATCCTAATGGAGACATATCCCGTACTATCGATCAGGTTATGGCTAATCAGGTTGTTATGCCCGGTATTTCTATTTTCTTTTCCTTTTATTTCCCGGTTCGAGAATATAACACCCACGCCTCCATTCACGCCATCAATCCCATAACCGGGGGTTAACCCGATCCTGTTCATCGTATTGTTTTTTATAACACATTCTGTGGCTTCCAATGCTGAAATGCCTCTTCCATACACGTCATGTATTTCATTATCTTTTGCAATTACATGTGCATTCCCCAGACTGATGTTGATGGCCATCTTGTATATATGAGAAAATTTGCAGTTTTTAACGTGAATATATTGATTGTTAGAAGTTAAATTTACCCCCGTATTAAGGTATTGGGTAAAATGAAGGTTGTTGAGTTTTACATGCTCAACCCCATTTTCAACAACCGTTCCATGGTCAAGATAAGAGCCATAGAATTTATGTTCCTTATTTAAAGGCTTTTCTGAATAAAGATAAACCTTATTATCTTTTTCATCATAAAACCATTCATTTTCAGCATCTAAAAATTCTCTTTTATTATCAATGTAATATCCCCAATTGCTTTTTGCCGAATGGTGAAGTGCTGATGATAAGTTGATCTTACTTTCTTCGACATTTTTTACCGTTCTTGTTTCATACTGCCAATTTACGGTTTTGATGCGGATGGTTGCCCCTTTCATAATATCTTCCTGAAATGGCATCTCATTTTCTATCACATAATCTTCCCCCCCGCCTTCCATTATTAAATGGCCGGTATTGGGATGCCTTGCTATCATAAGTATTTTATTGTTTAAAAAAAGATGTTGAACGGGTTTGGATGCTTTTACCGAATAAATATTTTCATTTTCATTGCTAAAACCAGGCAAAATACAGGCTCCTGAAATTACGGGCGAAAGGCCTTCTCCATAATCTGTAAACACAATTGGTTTATTTTTTTTCCCTGATTCTTTTATTTCAATAGTCCCTTCAAAACGATCTCCGGCACGAAAAAAAACAGTATCTCCGGGGCGAATTTTTTGCTCATTTAATTTATTTATACTTTTCCATGGTTTTTTTGAGCTTGTACCCTGATTATTATCATTTCCATCATTGGAAAAATAATAATTCTCAGCATACATCGAAAAACCCATTGAAACTGCAAATCCAACAATTAAAAATCTTCTTATTTTCTCCATTATATTTATTTCTTTATAATTTAAGTTTATCCCCCAATTTTTCTTTCCACATCATTTCAATTTCTTCTAAAGTTTTACCTTTGGTTTCAGGAACATATTTAATGGTAAATATAAGCAGTAATACCCCCATTACAGCGAGGAAACTATACACAATGGTTCCTCCAAATTCTTTGAACCCCCAGGGGAACAAAAAAACAACCAACCAATTGAAAATCCAATTGGTTAGTACAGCTATAGACATGGCTGTCCCTCTTGCACGGTTAGGAAAAATCTCAGATATGAGCGTCCAGAATACCGGGCCAATACATGCTGTAAAGAAACTTAAAAACAAGAACATAAAGATCAACACAACGATTCCGCTAATTTCGGGCATGGCAAAAGTGAATGCTAAAAGAGACATGGAAACAGCCATCCCGGCCGATCCGACAAGATATAATTTCCGCCTTCCGGTTTTGTCGATCAAAAAGATTGCCACCCAGGTAAAAACAAAATTTACAATGCCAATCCAAATGGTATAAAATAATGCATCGCCAACTTCAAAACCCACTTCATTAAGAATTTTGGGAGCATAATCAATCACGGTGTTAATCCCTGTCATCTGGACAAAAAAAGCGAGCGCCATACCAACAATAACAATATGTCGCAACCCGGGTTGAAATATTTTTCTTATTGGAATTTGTGCTGATTTAATACTTTCTTTTATTTCTACTAATTCATAATCAGCATTTTCTTTCCCACCAACATTCACAAGGGTTTGATACGATTCATCGGTATATCCTTTAAAATAAAGCCAACGAGGACTACGTGGTACTATAAATAATGCTATAAAAAATATTACAGATGGAACCGTTCCACTGATAAACATCCAGCGCCAATTATTGGGGCCAATGTCGTGAAGCAGATAATTTACAATATACGATATCAATATTCCTAAAATAATAGACATTTGGTATAACACCACCATACGGCCCCTGAATCTCCAGGGCGCAATTTCAGATATATACATGGGAGAAAGGATTGATGCTGCTCCTACAGCAAGCCCTCCTACCATACGCATGATAAAAAAGAATACAAAATTTTCAGCTAAGCCAGTAGCCAAACATGATATGGCAAAAAAGAGCGATGTAACAATAAGCATCCTTTTCCGTCCATATATATCAGATAATTTCCCGGCAAATGCAGCGCCAAACACACAACCAATAAGCAGGGAGCTAACACCCCACCCCAGTTGTAATTCGGTTAAATTGAAGTACGCTTTTATAAACGGAACTGTACCGGATATAATCGCAATATCAAAACCAAACAATAGCCCTCCCAAAGAAGCTATTATACTGATAAGTAATAATAATCTAATGTTCGTTGATTGTTTTTCCATTGTTATAATCTTTAGTTGGTTATAATTTATTAATATGAATTTCCATTTCAATTTGCTTTTCTTGTCCGGGTTCTAATATTTCAATGGTATTGTCATCCAATACAACATCTCTGCCTAATGGCAGGCAATTACAGGGCTCCAATCCCAATACATACTCGCCTTCTCCTGTCATTTTCCATTGTGATAACCAGGGCATTTCTTTTTTATCCCAAACCGTTGTCACCTCAAACCCTAATTCTTTATTTTGAAGTGTATATTTTGATTTACCATTGGCATTTGGGTTCATGTCGTGAAAATAAACTATTTCTTTAAATTCATGCACGGGCCCTGAAAAATCATTCCAGGTTGTTGCTTCTTTATCAGGTGTTTCCCTAATATACGATCTGTCAGCATCCAGGATAAGATTGCTGTTTTCATCAAAAAACGGATATCCCCAGTTCATGTGATATAAAAGCATGATGGGTTCGGGTTTGAACCCTTCATTTATAATACGGTCGCTCAAAAAAATTGTATTGTTTTCGCTATTGACACGAACTGCCCTTTTCACCAGTAAATTTTCTCCAAATGTATTCACTTCCCGGATTTCTCCGGAAATAATGATATGAAACACATCATTTTCCCAATACTCCTGAATATTTACATGATCGGCAGGCATAAAATTATAGCGTCCATGCAAACCAAAATGTTCACCTTCCACCTCACATGCCGGCCCTGTATTGCGCAGCCCGCAGGTAGTGATCATACCTCCTGTAAAACTTTTAAACCAGCCATAATCTTTATCATCCATAAACTGGTTGCCCGCCAATCCTGTTTTGGATATCCAGGCTAAAGGGATTCCCTTGTAATATGATTCAAAAAAGTCAAGTCCCCTGTCGGGCAATAAACAAAAATCCAATCCATTTCCATTGCGGACCCGTATGATTGACGTTCCTTTGCCTTTTCCTTCATCGGATGTCATTTTGCAAGCGCCGGCCAATTGATAGATGCTGCCGGTTCTTTTTTGAAGTTCTCTTCTATATTTATCCATATTTGATCATTTAATTTGTGGGGCATTGTACAGAATCAACAAATCCGGCTTTCCTTATGGCTTTTCCGGGATGATGCCTGTCGCCAAGTTCATCTCTTATTTTTTGAGCAAAGTTCATTATTGAGTCAACAACTTCAGGATTTTCAGATGCCACATTCCACGTTTCCGTATAGTCTTTATCTAAATTATAAAGTTGAGGCCCATCAAAGGGCTTTGTTTCATTTTTCCATGCTGCCGGATATCGCCCGTCTTCCTGGGGAAGGTGTAGTTTCCACTGTTTCCAACGAATGGCCTGTAATTGGTCCCTGTCATAATAATAAAATGCTTCATAAGGAGGTTTGGCTGTATCAGGGTTTTCCAGGACAGGCAAAATATTTTTCCCGTCTATCACCCGGCTGCCAGGCAACTCAGTGCCCGTAATACCAGCAATGGTTGGCAAAAAATCCATTATAGTGGTGAGCGAGCTGCATACGTTTCCGGCTTCAATTTTCGCCGGCCATTGTATGATACAGGGTATCCGCATGCCGCCCTCCCAGGTTTGTCCTTTATGTCCTCTCAAAGGGTGGTTTAGCCCTCCTTTTACCCATCCACCGCGGGCCTCTCCGCCATTATCCGAAGTAAACACCAACAATGTATTGTTTTCAATTCCTAAATCGCGAAGGGTTTTGATGATTTCACCAACGGACCAGTCTATCTCTTCTATAGCATCGCCATATATCCCGTCTTTTGATTTCCCCTTAAACTGGTCGCTTGCTGCCAATGGAAAATGAGGCATTGGATGTGGGAGGTATAAGAAAAAAGTGGAATCTTTATTTTGTTTTATAAATTGAATTGACTGTTGTGTCATTTTTTTGGTTAGCAAAGGGATGTCAACAGGTTTTTCTACAACACTGTCTTGTTTAAAAATGGCCAGGGGGCATTCTTCACTTCCCTGATTATGGCTGTGCAATATCCCATAAAAAAAATCGAACCCGTGATTGATAGGGAAAAATGGTTTCTGATCGCCTAAATGCCATTTTCCTATACATGCCGTTTTATATCCTTTTTCTTTGACAATTTCAGCGATTGTAATTTCATCGGGGTTTAACCCTTTGGGGGATTTTGGGGTGAGTACCGCCCTAAACTGGTCTTCCGGTTTTTCATTTACGTGCATATCAATACGCTGTGGATAGCATCCGGTAAGCAATGATGCCCTGGAAGGGGTAGAAACAGGGGCGGAGGCATAAAAATCCGTAAACCGTATCCCATTTTCGGCCATCTTATCTATATTGGGGGTTTGGTGGATAAGCGACCCATAACATCCCAAATCACCATATCCCATGTCATCAGTGAATATGATGATAATATTAGGGTTTTGTTTCTCTACAGGTTTTTGTACTGCCTGGTTGGTACAGCACGGAAATATTGCAGCAGAGGCCACTCCCGATAAAGCAATTTTTGAAAATATATCTGTAGTTATGGGTTTAAATATGCTTTTCATGTGCATGTGTGCCAAAAAATTTGTCATAGGCGGTTCATATGTTTCTTGTAAATTTTTTATCTATCCGAAACAAACAGGCTGGTTTTTAATAGATCTTCATCTTTAGAAGAACTACCGACCATAATTTTAAATTCTCCGGGTTCTGTAATGTATTCCATTTGTTCATTATAAAAAGCCAAATCTTTTGCTTTTAAAGTCAAATTGACGGTTTTTGTTTCGCCTGCTTTGATTTCGACCCGTTTAAAGGCTTTCAATTCTTTCATTGGCCGGGTCACTGATGCGATAAAATCATGGATATACAACTGAACTATTTCGATGCCATCTTTTGTTCCAGTGTTTTTCACTTCTACAGAGACAGTCACTTCATCTTCATGGCCGATGGTATCATGTTCAAGGATAAGATTATCATAAAAAAACGTGGTATAGCTTAATCCAAAACCAAACGGATAACAGGTGCCTCCGGGAGCAGGATCAAAAAGATATTCTCTCATATAAGCAGTTGGTTTTTTGTTATAAAAAACAGGAAGGTGTCCTACGCTCCTTGGAATGCTGACGGTAAGCTTTGCCCCCGGGTTGTGGTCTCCAAACAATGTGGCGGCAACTGCGTTTCCTGTTTCCTGTCCTAAATTCCAACATTGATACACTACATCTACTTTTTCATAAATATCCGGTATGGCGTAAGGGATTCCGCCGATGATGCATAATACCACCGGTTTATCAAGTGCAACCAGCTCATTGATCAATTTTTCCTGTAAACCTACCAGGTCAAGGTTGCTTCTGTCTCTTCCTTCACGGGCAGTGTTACGGTCGCCACCCACCACTGCTACTATCATATCGGATTCCTTAGCAATGGACACAGCTTCTTTGATGCTTTCCCTGTCCTTTTCCAGTTGGTTTTTATTTTCAGGGATTTCAGGTGTTATCTTGCATCCTTCATGATACACTACATCAATCTTTTTACCGGCTTTTTGTTTTATTCCATCATAGACAGTTGAAAAATACCTGGGGCTCAACGTGCTGTAATCCCCTAAAAGTTCCCTGTCGGCATTGGGGCCTATCACGGCAATTGACTTTATCTTATCAGGATTAACAGGAGCTGTATTATTTTTATTTTTCAGCATCAATACAGATTGTTTTGCTGCTTCAAGCGCTAATTTGTTATTAGACTTATCATTTGTTATGTCTATGGCTGTTTGTTCATCTACATAAGGGTTTTCAAAAAGGCCAAGCCTGAATTTATATTCAAGGACAGGCCTGATAAGGTCATTTAATGTTTCTTCTTTCACCCTGTTTTGCCTTACTAAATCTGCCAATGCGGCATATCCGTGAGGGATCATCAGTTCGACATTAACACCCGCTTTGGCCGCCAACTCGCCGGCATGAACAGAGTCTTTTGCTATATGGTGCCTGTGGAATTCCCATTGAGGGCCTGTTCCCAACAATTCTATAGCAGCATAATCCGATACAACAAAGCCTTTAAACCCCAATTCATCCCGAAGGATATCTTTTAATATATGCTTGCTGGCATGAACAGGGATACCGTCTATTTCCCCATACATTGCCATTACGCTTATTACCCCTGCATCTTGTATGCACTTTGTAAAAGGATACATGTGCACTTCCCGCATCAACCTGTCGTTTACCAAAGCGGGTGCACAGTTAAACCCTCCATACGAACTTCCGTGTGAAGGAAAATGTTTGATGGTGGATATGACATGTTCAGCATCCAAAAAGGCATCGCCTTCTCCCTGGAAGCTTTTAACTAATTGCATTCCTATTTCTGCTGTAAGCACCGGGTCTTCACCGAATGTTTCCGAAAACCTTCCCCACCGGGGGGCTCTCGCTATATCCAACACAGGGGTTAATAATTGCTGTACCCCCCTTGAGCGTGTTTCTTTGGCCACGTGAGTATAGACTTTATTAATCAGCTCAAGGTTCCAGGTTCCTGCCAGGGCTAATGCCTGGGGAAAACTGGTTGCGTTGTGGTTAACATACCCATGCAATCCTTCTCCGTGAATAATAGCCGGGATTCCCAGCCGTGTGTTTTCTATTAAATATTTTTGGACATCATTATGAAGATGAACAGAAGTAGCCACATCTACTTTGTTATGGTCACGCAACTGTCCGATTCCATGTTGTAATATTGTATTAAGCTTTGCAGTATCATAGCGGTTGTCAACCATCATCATGTCAATCCCATAACATAAGGTCTGAGCTGTTTTTTCCTCCAACGTCATACGCTTCAATAAATCTTCCACCCTATCTTCTATGGGCGCTGACGGGTTTTTATACAATACATTCTCAGGCTCTGTATTGGAGAAACTTGAGAAAACAAACATGATTAAACTGGCAAGTAAAAGATGATTTAATTGCATAATGATTTCTAATTTTAATTGCCAAATATAATAAAAATCAAGTATGATTGTATTAAAAAAACGTTCATTTTAGTATGAATGATGTGTCCACATACATGTAAAGAATTTTTTAATACAGTTATTCGGTTGTATTTTCGGAATATGCACTGACAAACAGCACATCCCCCAGTTTATCATATCCTTTAAACAGTTCTTCACCCGTATGTTTGAGTTGTTCTTCCAAAAACCCTATCATGGTTAACCCGGCATTTGATGATTTTTGGTTGATCAGCTCTTTTACATTAATATTTTCATTGTAATCAATAAATTTAATATTATGCATGGATATGGGCAGTCGTCCTTCCATTACCAGGTCAAAAAGCTCTTGTCTTGACTCATCTTCTTCATCATTTGTTGTGGAAATATTAAATACTGTTATTTTTCCACCTTTCCAGTCAGGATGATGCATGATTATATGACTTAATAATATCTGCAGTTTTAAATTAATAAAATCAAATTTCTTGATCCATATGTGTATTCCTTCTTTAAATTGCATTTCGCGGTTTGAACCCGCCATCACGATCACATCATAATTACCGGCTCGTACCAATGGAATATTTTCAACAATATGTCCAATATCCCCGGGATTATTTTTGTCGAATTCAAACAGGACCATGTTATTCTCCATTCCTGAAATACCCGGCAATTGAATTATCTGGGCAATGGCTGAGGTGTATGATGGGGAAACAATGGTATCAACATAAATATGGCTTTTTTTATTTCCTGCTTGTTGTATAAGTGACTGCATGAGTTCTTTTGATTTTTTGTAGGTAGATCTAGAATAATACCCCTTAATAAATTTTATATACGTTCCAAATCCATACCGGTATGAAATCCATGAAAGCAAATTGAATGCATTTTCCCTGTCAGAATTTGCTTCTGCTATACAAACAACAGAAGGGTGCCAACTGGATTTTTTTCTCATAGATTTTGGCCTCTGCAAGAGAACTTGTAAATTTCTGTTGATTTGAAACAGCACGCTTCTGAAAATTGCTTCCAACCCTTGTCTTTCTGCACGAATTTTATTCATCCAAACATAAATAAACACAATAATACCAATTGCCAGAGCAGCATATTCAAAGCTGATCTTAAACATCAGGTATACAGAAGCAAAGAACCCGGTCAATGAAATAAGCCAATGCGAACGAAACTTTGGACGGTACGAAGGGGAACTCCCGAAATGATTCAAAAAAGAGATAAGACAAAGCGAACCATAGGTTACCATAAAAAACATGGTGATGATGCCGGCTACTACATCAATATTTCCAATGGCTACAACGACAAATGCAATGATTATGGTAATGAGAGTTGCATTGAACGGTTCATTTGTTGTTGATTTTCCCCTGGCTACAAATCTGTCCAGCCGGCTGTTAAGCAGGCTCCTGTCCTTACCAAGAGCTTGTAATGTCCTGGGGGCAACCATAATAGTACCAATGGCCGAGGACAATGTAGAAGCTCCCAGTCCTAAAGGAATGATAATGTTTCCCCAAATGGCCACATCATTCATTACAAACTGGTTATTTATAAGTTCTGAGGGAGAAGCATTAAAAACCAGTTTTAATGCAATAAATATGTACACTACAAATCCGGAGAATGTAGCTAATAATGTTCCCCATGGGATTGATTTTCCCGGATTTTTAAGATCGCCTGACAATCCAACACCGGCAGTCATACCTGTAAAGGCCGGAAAAATAATAGCAAATACAATAAAAAAATCATCCAGGTTTCTGATTGGTTCGCTCGTGATGCCGGCCCGGGCTGTCTCATAATAACCGGTAGTTCCTGCAAAAAAGAGGGTAAGTGATATAACCAGGATAGCAATGACAATATATAGCAATGCAATTCCTATATTGGCTCCTTTTTTCAGTATAATAGCAGACAAAATAATAAAGACTGGCAAACTGACTGCCTGGCGTGGCAATTCAATACCATATGAATGTTCAATCCATACAAAAAAAGGATGAAATGCTTCTGTAAAGGCAATGATATAAAAGGCAAAACTGATTACCTGAGACAAAAACAAGGCGATGCCGATTGTCCCGCCAATATTCAAACCAAATGAGCGGGAAATAATAAAATACTCCCCTCCTCCTTCAACATGCTGGTTGGTAGCTATCTCTGAAATTGCAAACGCGGTTGGAATAGTTACCAAATGCCCTACAACAATTAAGATCAAAACCCCGTAAAAACCAAGCGTTCCAACAGCAAAGCCAAAACGTAAGAATAAAATGGCTCCCAGGATGGTTGAAACAGCAGTTAAAAAAACGGGTATAGTACCAAATCTCTTCGTGTTCTCCATACATACAAATCATTTAAAACAAATTAAAGCAACAATAATATTGCCAATAAATTGATAAATTCGAATTTTATAGCCTGGACACTTACTTTATGGACAGACACTAAATAAAGCCTGTTAATAAAATCAAGTGTTTAGATCATAATGTTCGCTAACGAGACTTGCGAAGCCCCAAAATGCGGAGTTTACTGGTGTAAATGAGCAATTTTGGGGCAAGCATAACGAAGCCTGCCCCGTAAGGAAGAATGACTGTATCGGGGTTAGCAGACATTATGGACAAACACTAAATATAATAAAAATGTTATTTCCCACTATGATTACTTGCCTTTTTCTCCTACAAAAAAATCTTCTTTATCGCTAAACAGCACATTAAAGGTTGTAAGACTTCCATATATCCTGGTAATGTATTGCTGAAGGTTGACTTTTTCTTCGTCAGTCAGTTTTTTATTACTATTAATGTTTTGCTCCAATACTCTTAGCCTGTCGCGTAGCATCACGATTTTATGAAAAAATGTTTCGATAGGTATTTCTTTTGATTGCATGGATTCATTGGCAGGTTTAAGAATAAGCGTACCTCCCTGCCATTTTTCACCCAATTCTACTGTTTCCTGCATTAATCCATATTCGTCCAACACATTTCTAAATATATGTTCGAATTCTTTGACATCAAATGATATATTTGAATCACTGCTATCTCCTGAATCCGGTTTTTGAATGACATTATATTCATCATCATTTTTGGGAATAGTTACTTTTCCGCCTTTGGCAAAGTATACATCATAATTTGTGATATTTACTTTACCTATAATTCCTTCACCATAAAGGGTATGTTCTATCAGAGTGCCAACAGGTAATTGATTTTCCATGAGCATAAAAATTTTTATTCATTAATCAATTCATAAATTTATAAAATAAAAATGGATTAGTCAAACGGATTGACAATTATGTAATCAATTTTATAGAAGTTTAAAAGTTGAGAGGTTGAGAAGTTGAGAGGTTTAAAAGTTGAGAAGTTGAGAAGTTGAGAAGTTGAAAGGTTTAAAAGTTTGAAAGTTGAGAGGTTGAGAGGTTGAGAGGTTGAGGGGTTGAGAGGTTGAGAGGTTGAGGGGTTGAGAGGTTGAGAGGTTGATGGGTTGAGGTGAGATTTTTGTCATGGAGGTTTCGTCTGTATATTATTCATAGCAGCACTCGGAAGTTGTGAGCCGGACGATGAAAAAGATTGTAGATGTGCCGAAATTAAACCCGGCGAAACGATTGGTTTAATGCAACGTAAAAGGGTTTATGCTAAACAAATATCAACAAATGTCCGATATTTTTTTTATTATAAAAAATTTCGTAATTTTATCTCATTAAAAAAAATAAATAAAATAGAGACTTTTACAGGATATAGGTAAAAGCGTTTTAATTAATAATTTGTTAACTTTTAAAATTAAATCATTATGAAAAAAATTTTATTATCATTAATCTTTTGTCTGTTTGTAAATAATTTTTATACACATACAGAAGAGTGGACAGTACTAAACACTTCAAATTCGGATATTCCTTTTGATGAAATTACAAGTATATTACAAATTTCAAATGGGAATTTATATGTTGGAAGTGATTCTAGCTCTTTAGGGATTTTTAGTGAGATTTTTGCGTTTTATGATGGTAAAAACTGGGTTTACATATCTCCCTGGAATCCCCCTTCATCTATTAACTATACCATTAAATTTGAAGGAATATTACAAGCATCTAATGGAGATGTTTATGCTAGTGTGCAAACTATGTATAGTAGTGAAAATTGTGGATTAGCAAGATATACAGGACATCAATGGATAATTTATGATACATCTAATTCCGGACTTCCTTTATGTAGTATAAATTCTATTGTTGAATCCAATGATGGTGATATTTATATCGGAACCAGACTAAAAGGGGTAATAAAATTTGATGGTATCAACTGGACTATATTTAATAGTTCTAATTCTGGTTTACCCGATAGTGAAATAACATCTCTTTTAGAAGCACAAAATGGTGACATATACATTGGCACAAGAGATTCCGGATTGGTAAAATATGATGGGGAGAATTGGACAGTATATAATTCATCAAATTCTGGCTTACCTGGTAATAATATTCAGACTATGGTCGAAACGAAGAACAAAAATATATATTTGGGAACATATGGAGACGGATTGGTTAAGTTTGACGGTACGAACTGGACTGTATACAATACTTCTAATTCCGGGTTGCCTTCTAATTATATAAATGCTATACTCCAAACAAAAAATGAAGATATTTATATTGCAACGAAGAGTAGTGGCCTTGTTAAATTTGATGGTACGGACTGGACTGTTTATAATACATCTAATTCCGGGTTGCCATCTAATTATATGTCCGGGTTAACTCAAGCAAGAAATGGAGATTTATTAATCGGCACCTGGAGTGGTTTGGCCATTTTTACTCCCAATGATGCCCCGGGCAATGATGTGATTAAAACATTAAAAGGTACGGTATATCTTGATAAAAATAACGACGGGATAAAAAACTTCAATGAGATAGGATTGAAATACCAAAAGGTAAAATTATCCCCTGATGGGTTATATACATATACCAATACAAATGGAGAATTTGCATTTCAGGTGGATTCCGGGAGTTATGACATATCATGCATTCCTGCGGATAACTGGCACTTGACAAGTAATCCGGTAACATATTCTGTTGAGTTTGATTCTCTGTCAATTGATACACTGGACTTTGGTGTTCATGGAATACAGGACACCACAAAACTTATTACACAATTAACCATGGCACCTACTCGCTGCGGGTTTACCATTAACGGGTCTTTAAATACCTGGAATGATGGAACACGTTCGGAAAATATCCTGATTTCACTAACTCCGGATCAATCCATCAAACTCGAGAATAGTTTCCCGGCATCCGATTCGGTTTCTCCCGATAGCAGCACATATTTCTGGCATCAATCCTTAATACCGCCCTTTGAGCATCGCCAGATTCAACTCAGGCTCCGGATGCCCGGTGTTAACTCCATGGGCAATACCATGATTTCGTATGCAAAAATTTCCAATGACAGCGGTTATGTATATATTGACACACTTAAAACAGTATTGACTTGCTCTTACGACCCCAATGACAAACTGGTTGAACCGGCCGGAACCGGAGAAGAAAACTATACCTTAATGGATCAGGAATTAACGTATACAGTCCGTTTCCAGAATACAGGGACAGACACAGCCTTTAATATAATTATCCGCGATACATTGGATGCCAATCTTGACATGAGCACATTCACTGTAGATGCCAGCAGTCACGATGTCAGCACCTTGTTTGACACAACCGGGGTGGTGTCATTTACATTCAATAATATCATGCTGCCCGACAGTAATGAGAATGAACCGGCAAGTCATGGATATGTCACCTTTACGGTCAGCCCTAAACCAGGATTATCAAGTAATACGGTTGTCAATAATACAGCTTTTATTTATTTTGATTTCAACCCGGCCATTGTGACCAATGAAACACAAAACACTTATGTAACAGAAGTTCCCGTGAAAATAACGAAGTCAATTATCCCGGCATCAAATGACATTCAGGTATCCCCCAACCCATTCAAAGAACAGGCTGTCATGAGTTTTTCCAATCCGGATCAGAATATGCATGCATTGCAATTATTTGATGTCAATGGAAAGATGGTAAAAGAATATCAAACCACAGGCACTCAAATAATCATCAACAAAGAACATGTCATCCCGGGGGCATATATTTACCGGTTGAGGAATTTAAGGAGTGGGGAGATTCATTCAGGGAAACTAATATTGCAGTAAACACTCGGCTTTATAAACAAACTCAAAATATTATACTAAACTCAAAAAACGGAATCACATGAATTGTGGTTCCGTTTTTTGTTAAATTGGTCTTTTTGATCTAACGTTACAATAGTGGCATTGACATTTTTAACATATTCAATTACTTCCATACTAACGAACAAAAGTTTTCATTAGTAATGAACATTTTAAAAAATCAATTTAATAATACTTAAGGAACCTCTAAAGCAACCGATTACATAAATTTATCTTGTCTACTGCGGCATTTGTTGTTGTTGTTGTTGCTGCGGCATTTGTTGTTGTTGTTGTTGTTGTTGTTGCATCCGACTTTCAAGTTCTTCTTTTATCCGATTTTGAAGCGTAGAATCTTGCTGTGATGCCTGTGATATTTGTTGGTATCGCTCAACAGTCATACCTTCTGACTCAATGATTTCTTCGGATTGTTTTTGCATATTACTCTGAATGGTTTGAATATCTTTGGATGCTTTATTATACGACTCCATCTCTTGCTGGGAATGTTCTGTTTGCTGATCAGACGGGTTTTGTTGAGACTGAGCAATTTCCCTGTATTTATCCATGTCAATGCCGGAATTTTTAATGGCTTGCATGGCCTGCATCTGCATTTGTTGTTGAGCGCCTCTCATTTTATTTATAATGGAAACAAATGACTTGATTTCTTTTTCAGACACCTCTTTTACCTCTTGAGATTGAGCTAACTGAGTTTCCGATTGTTGTTGTTTTGAGGAAATTGTATCCGTATCACTTTGATTGTCTTTTTTACTTTGGCCCTGGCAATTGGTTAAAAGCATGAATACAAACAATCCCTTTAAAAGATTTTGAAAAATTTTTCTCATTAAATTCATAATTACTGATTTTAGATTTAAATAATTTGGTTTTAAATAATGATAAGCATTACATTGTATAATTATCATTAAAACGCAAATTAAAAAAAAAAATTATGAAATGCAATAACATTTGATAAAAAACTTCAAAACCAGTTACGCAAATACCTAAAATGCAATTATATAAATAATTACATTTTATAAATTCCTTTATCTTTAAAAAGTTTTATTAAAAATACCACCACTTTGGCACGTTTTTTTAATGAATAAAAAGAAAAGGGGTAATTTACTCTAAATAAAAAACGGATTGTTTAATCATAAAAAATATTAACTATGACACCATTAACATCAGAACTAAAAAAACAGGAAATCATTGATCATTTGACATGGGACGCAAGTGTTAATGCAAATGATATCAATGTAGAAGTAACAGACGGGACGGTGAGACTAAAAGGCTCTGTACCCACTTATAAGTCCAAAATTGCAGCAGAATCGGATGTGTATAGGGTAACAGGCATAGATTCTGTAGAAAACACACTCAAAGTCAGCCCCCCTGTGCCTGCCTCCATTCCTTCGGATACAGAAATCCGCGAGAATATTCGAAACATGATCTCCTGGGATAGCAGGATTAATGATGAACGTATTATAGTTGAAGTAGACGGAGGAGTTGTCACATTATCGGGTAGTGTAGACAGCTATTGGGAAAAAACAATCGCTGAAGACATTGCGCAGAATGCTACAGGAACGCTTGATATTATCAATAACTTAGAAGTTGGCATCGCGATCACATATACAGATGCTGAAATAAAAAACAGCATAAGAAGAGCATTGGCCCGAAGTGTAGTAGTTGATGAAGAACATATTGATATTGAAGTGAATGAAGGGCATGTTTATCTCAGAGGTACTGCACCGTCTTGGACGGATAAGCAGGAAGCACATAATATTGCTCTTTATACAAGCGGTGTAATGGATGTGATCAATGAAATAATCGTATCATAAACCAAGCTTATTTTATTAATCCATAAAAAAATAATCATGAAAAAATTAGCAATCAATGGTTTAGGAAGAATAGGCAGGGCCACCCTGAAAATAATCATGGAACGAAATGATGTGGAATTAGTTGCAGTCAATGATCTGGTTCCCGTGTCGAATTTAGCTTATTTACTTAAATATGACACCGTGTATGGCAAATACAAAAAAGATGTAAAAGCACAAGATGATAATCTGATTATCCAAGGGAAAAAAATCAACGTATTGAGTGAAAAAGATCCTTCAAACCTTCCATGGAAAGAGTTGGACATTGATGTGGTATTTGAATGTACCGGAATTTTCACAAAAAAAGAAGATTTGCAAAAGCATATTGAAGCCGGAGCTAAACAAACCATTTTATCAGCTCCTTCGAAAAGCGAAGGCATTAATACCGTTGTGCACGGTGTAAATGATGATCAGGGAAACGCACAAATTATTTCATGTGCCAGTTGCACAACAAATTGTATAACCCCTGTGGTTGAAATTATGCAGCGCAGGGTTGGAATCGAAAAAGCTATCATGACAACAGTCCATGCATATACTTCTTCTCAGGCAATTGTTGATTCTCCAGCCAAAAAAGTAAGAAGAGGGCGTGCCGGGGCAGCCAACATTGTCCCTACATCTACAGGGGCGGCAGCAGCAACGGGAAAAGCATTGCCCGAAGTGCAAGGTAAATTTGATGGTGTTGCCATTCGTTGTCCGGTCCCTGTAGGCTCTATTGCCGACATTGTTTTCCTGACCAGCAAAAAATCCACTGCTAAAGAATTGAATATTATATTCAGTGAAGAAGCTGAAACAGATAAATATAAAGGAATATTAGGGGTTACTGAAGATGAATTTGTTTCTTCGGATATTATAGGAGACTCGAGAGCTTCTGTGATAGATACGAGAATGACACAAGTTGTGGATGGAACCCTTGTAAAGATTATGAGTTGGTATGATAATGAATGGGGCTATGCAAACCAAATGGTAAGAGAAGCCATTATATAAGGTATAATAAAAAAAAATTATCATGAGAAAAAAAATTTGGAAATCAGCAATTTTATCCGGTATCATAGCAGGC
>CAYMKE010000035.1:0-17863 GCA_964390955.1 uncultured Bacteroidales bacterium
ATTTAAAATTTGAGCAACAACGCAGATATCGGACTTTATAGACAAACACTATTTAGAATTGTAAAAAATAAAGAAGGTCAGGTACTAAGATTCTTCTCTTTCTTCGTTTCTTGGTTTTGCTTTTTGTACTACTACGCTCCTACCATCCAGCTCTTTGCCATTGAGTGCTTCAATCGCTTTTTGAGCTTCGTCTTCGTTTTCCATTTCAACAAAACCGAAGCCTTTGGATCTTCCTGATCTACGATCAGTGATAACTTTAGCGGAAGTTACGGTTCCATATTCTTCGAAAACTTCCTTTAAAAATTCACTCTTAATTTTGAAATTAAGATTAGCAATAAAAATGTTCATTAGAAAAAAATTTAAAGTTTGAAATTTAAAATCCAGGCATTCATCAATATCTAAATGCCTTTTTCATACTATACCCCGAAAGAATAAGCATTTAGAGCCATTCATGAATTACTCTTTACAAAGATAGGTTTTATTCATAAAATATAAAAAAAATTATTATTTTTAACAGGTATTTTTTTAATTTTACTTTCTTATATCCACTTACAAAACTCTTAAAAACCTTAAATATTTTATGAAAATAGCCAGAAAACAAATCATCGTTCCCTATAATTTTTCTGATGAAGCAGATATTGTTTTGGTGAACGCTTATACGATTGCTGAATTTATAAAAGGCCAGATTATATTATTATATGTAATTGAACAGGGTGATTTTATACAGCAGCTTTTGCGCACAGAAAATGAACTAAAATCCATTGAAACACAAGTGAAAAACAGGCTTGAAAAAATTGCTGAAAAAGCTACTCAGGAAAGCGGGGTTGTTGTAACAACAATGGTTAGAAGGGGAAAAGTATATGAAGAAATACTCCATTCTGCACGAGAGATTTCTGCGCGGTTTATAATACTGGGAAAACGCGAGGTGCTTCCTGTTGAAGCCGGGGAATTAGGCTCTAAGATCACAAGAATTGTCAGGGCAGCTGATACACCTGTGATCACAATGCCCGGAAAAAAAGGTGTGGTGTTAAATTATCAAAACATTGTTGTTCCTATTGATTTAACACAACGAACCAGAGAAAAAATATTTAATGCCATTTCTTTTGGGCAGCATTATAATGCTACTGTGCATTTGGTGTCTGTTTTGATTGGAGGGGTGAAAGCCAGGGAAAGTAGAATTTTAAAAAAAATGCAGCGAATTCAGGGCATGATCCAGGAAAATGATGTAAAATGTACTATTAAATTATATGAGCGGACAGGAAAACCTATTCATAAATTGGTTTTAGACTATTCTACAGAAATCAATGCAGATTTGATCATGGTTATGACCCATAAAGAAGCCAACAGGCATGATAATTATTTAGGAGCTGTAGCCTATAAAATTATCAATGAGTCGAATATTCCGGTAGTTAGTTTTAATGCCAGTTCAGCAAGACAAGATGAGGATTCTATTTTTAAACCAATGGTTGACCCATTTAATATATGGAAAAAGAAATAAATGTATGATATTTATTTAATATTTTTAAAAGCATTAAGGAAAATAATTATTTAAAATTTTAAGTTAAATGGTTATTGTTCTTATGCAGGACTAAATCTAAAAATTAATTTAAAAAAATGAAAAAAATTGGAATTTTTTACGGTTCAAACTCGGGAAACACAGAAGAAGTTGCGCAAAGAATTCAGCAAGAAATCGGAGAAGATAAGGCTGATGTGTATGATATTTCCAGGACACCTTCTGATAAAATGCTGGAATATGACAATTTAATTTTTGGCCTTTCAACATGGGGAGACGGTGATTATCAGGATGACTGGGCAGGCTTTGTGATGGCATGCGATAAAGAAGATCTTAGCCATAAAGCTATAGCATTATTTGGTTTGGGAGACCAGGAAAATTATCCCAATAGCTTTGTGGATGCACTTGGAAAATTATATAAACGCATATCAACACAGGAATGTAAGATGATTGGAGAATGGCCCATGGAGGGGTACGATTTTAAACATTCCAAAGCAGTGAAAGATAATAAGTTTGTTGGCCTGGTCATTGATGAAGACGTACAATCTGATAAAACAAATGAACGAATAAAAAAATGGGTCAGCCGGATTATTAAAGAATTTAATTAGTGTTTGTCTATAAAATCCGACTTTAAAGCCCAATGGGCTTTCAGTATAAACACAGGGCTACGCACTGTTCGTAACAAAACTCAACAATCAAATTTGCCCTGAAGGGACAAAAGCAATTGAACTAAATGAGCAATTTAGGGCAAGCACCGAATCAGGACTTTATTGGTTACAATGATAGTTTATTTAAAAAACTGATATTATTTGGCTGCAATAGTATATTATTAATACATAAAGCATGGAATCCGATCACTTATTAATAGCTATTCTGTTAACTTTGTTTGCAGGCCTTTCAACCGGTATCGGAAGCACTATTGCTTTTTTTTCCAAAACCACGAACACCCGTTTTTTATCTGTTGCTTTAGGTATTTCGGCAGGGGTGATGATTTATATTTCTTTTGCAGAGTTATTAACCGAATCACAAGAATCATTAAGTAATTATTTAGGCCACCGTCCGGGGCATTGGGCAGCAGCAGGCGCTTTTTTTGCCGGAATGATTATTACTGCGGTCATAGACCGGTTGGTTCCTTCATTTGAAAATCCACATGAATATAAAAAGGTAGAAGACATTGATGAAGCTGCTAAATGCCAAAAACTCCTTCGTATAGGAGTGTTTTCTGCTTTTGCTATTGCTTTTCATAATTTACCGGAAGGACTTGCAACGTTTATCGCTACACTCAAAAACCCTGCCTTGGGAGTGCCCATTGCTTTTGCAATTGCTATTCATAACATCCCGGAAGGCATTGCTATTTCTGTCCCTGTGTATTATGCAACAGGCAATCGGAAAAAGGCTTTTTTTTATTCGTTTTTATCAGGACTGGCAGAACCTGTAGGCGCACTATTAGGGTACCTTATCCTGATGCCTTTTTTGAATGATTTCTTTTTTGGAATTTTATTCGGGATGGTAGCAGGGATCATGGTATTTATTTCACTCGATGAATTATTGCCGGCAGCCAGGGAATACGGCGAGGCACACTTGTCAATCTATGGATTGATATTGGGTATGATCATCATGGCTGTCAGCCTGCTGATGTTTATATAATTCATTTGTGCCTTATGAACGAAAACTGTGGATACTGGCGGGAAGTTTAATAAAACATATTTAGTAATTTTGTTCTGTATTATTACAATTAACTAAAAAATATCTTGTTCAACACAGGCATTGATATCGGTTCCACTACTATTAAGGTGGTGATAACAGACACACAAAAAAATGTTGTATTCTCAGAATATGTCCGGCATAATACCGATGTATCTTTAAATATGCACCGTACCCTGGTCAATGTTCTTGAGAAACTCGGGGATGTTGTTGTAAGTCCTGTCATAACAGGTTCTGTGGGCATGGGGGTTGCAGAAAAACTTACTATGCCCTTTGTTCAGGAAGTCATTGCATCTGGTGAAGTGATTGACAGGTTTTATCCGGATGGCCAATTATTCATAGATATTGGCGGTGAAGATGCCAAATTAATGTATTTTAGAAAAAACGGTTATCCGGATATCCGGATGAATGGAAACTGCGCAGGTGGTACAGGCGCTTTTATTGATCAAATGGCTTCTTTATTGGGCATTACATTAAATGAACTTGATGAATTGGCATTACAGTCAGATAATATATATCCTATTGCATCACGCTGTGGTGTTTTTGCCAAAACCGACATACAAAGCCTGCTTAGCAAACGGGTTCCATTGCCTGATTTAGCACGGTCGGTATTTCATGCAGTAGCAGTACAGGTTGCAAACACGCTCTTGCAAGGAATAAAGCCAAAACCGAAGATTATATTTTCGGGCGGCCCGCTGATATTTTCCAGGGCAATGCAACATGCAATGATGCGTGTTTTAGATGTCAACCACAAAAATGTCATTATCCCCGGATACGGCAATGTCCTTCCGGCGCTTGGCGCATGTCTGGCAAATCATGTAGAAAGGCCGGATATGACAGTATCCCAATTAACCAGGCATTTTTCTTCAATTGCCTGTAAAACAATAAAAAACCAACCAAACAGGCTCAAGCCATTATTTAAAAACAAAGATGAATTTAAGCAATGGGAAAAATCGAAAGATACAGAACATAATCTTTTTGAAGAAACCCCGGCCATTAGTACAGATATTTACATTGGCATAGATGCAGGATCATCAACCACGAAGCTGGTGGCTGTGAATCAAAACAAAAAAATTATTTTTTCTTACTATACAAATAATAAGGGAAATACAATCAATGCGGTAAAAAAAGCATTTGCATCACTACGGCAATACATCGAAAAACAACAAATCAATGCAACGATTCAATACACCATTGTTACAGGATACGGAGAAGAATTAATCAAAAAAGCATTTGATTGTGATGAAGGCATTGTAGAAACCATTGCTCATTATAAAGCAGCTGCTTTTTTTAAACCCAATGTTTCATTTATACTTGATATAGGCGGACAAGATATGAAAGCAATCTATATAAAAGACGGACACATAAAAGATATTGAAGTCAATGAAGCCTGTTCATCAGGGTGTGGTACTTTTATAGAAACGTTTGCAGGGTCACTCGGGTTACCCGTTGAAGCCTTTGCTAAAAAGGCTGTAATGTCTGAGACACCTTATGATTTAGGTTCCCGCTGCACGGTTTTTATGAACTCTAAATTAAAACAGGCATTGAGAGAAGGCGCCAGAATAGAAGATATATCAGCAGGACTGGCGTATGCAGTAGTAAAAAATTGCTTTAACAAAGTATTAAAAGTCAAAGACACCCATAATCTCGGAGACGAGATTGTGGTGCAAGGCGGGACATTTATGAATCCTGCTGTTTTAAAAGCAACAGAAAATTTTCTCGGAAAACAGGTTGAACGCCCACCTATAAGTGCTTTAATGGGAGCCTTTGGTTGTGCTTTAACTGCTATTGAACGGCCAGAAAATAATATCAAGGGGAAAAACCAATTCAATGAGATTCAGGAATTAGAAGAGACAGATAAAAAAACAGCAGAAACATTTATTTGTGATGGCTGTGGAAACAAATGCCGGATCAGTCAACTATTTTTTCCCGGCGGCAGGGTCTTTTTTTCCGGCAACCGCTGCGAAAAAAAACATTCAAACAATGAACAGCGCACCCGGCCTGGTTTTGATCTTTTGGCTTTTAAGAATAAACTGGTATTTGAGCAGAAAAAAAATCCGCCTGCAACACCAAAGCTTAAAATTGGTATTCCGCGTGTACTGAATATGTATGACAATTTTCCTTTTTGGAATACATTGTTTTCTGAACTGAACATACAGGTGTGCCTTTCATCTCCAACTGCAGAGTGTAATCAACAAAAATCGCACGGGACCATTATGTCTGATAATATATGCTATCCTGCCAAGCTGGTTCATGCCCATGTTTTTGATCTAATCGACAAACAGGTTGACAGAATATTTTATCCAATCGCCAGATATGAGAAAAACGAATTTGCAGGCGCTGTAAATGCATATAATTGTCCCGTTGTATCCGGTTATCCTGATGTTATTAAAAATGTCGTCAATTTTAAAGAACATGGGATTATTTATGATATGATCACAGTTGCCTTTAACCATGATACATTACTTGCCAGGGCGTGCTATGAATATCTTAAACATTTTGGAATTGAGAAAGCAGCATTTCAAAAAGCATTTCAAAAGGCGAAAATCCGGGCAGAACATGTACGAAAAGAGTTACAAGAAAAAGGCAAAAGGATTGTAGAACGGGCACGGGAAAGCAATAAACCGGTGATAATGCTCGTGGGCAGGCCCTATCATGCCGATCCTGCTGTTCATCATAATATTCCCGGTATGATCTGTGATATGGGCATTGATGTCATCACCGAAGATATGGTTCCGGAGACTCATTCTACTGATTTTAAACATGATGTACATGTTCTTTCACAGTGGCAATATTCAAACAGGATTTATCATGCATTGGAATGGGCGGGCCGGCAGGACAACGTGCATGTTATCCAGTTAAATTCTTTTGGCTGCGGCCCGGATGCTGTTGTCATGGATGAAGCAAAAGAAATACTGGAAAAATATAATAAACACTATACAATGATCAGGATTGACGAAGGGGAGAATCCGGCGCCTGTTAAACTCAGGATTCGTTCACTCATAGAATCATTGCATCATAATTTCCGGGAAACAAGTAAGACAATCAATATTCGTCAGACAACACCATCGTTTTGTAAGATTGACAGGACAAAACGCATATTAGGGCCTAACTTATCGCAATGTTATGCCTTGTTTACTGAATCGCTCTTTTTCCAGGAAGGCTATAATTTTGAGTTACTCCCTGAAGCTGACAGACATAGTGTGGAAACAGGACTTAAATATGTGAACAATGATATATGTTATCCTGCAATCATCCTTATCGGCGATATTATTAAGGCGCTTCAATCCGGGAAATATAATTTAAATAATGTGGCCATTGCCATGAGCGAAACAGGAGGCCAATGCAGGGCATCCAATTATGTGTCATTAATAAAAAAAGCCTTAATGAATGCAGGATATAAAGATATACCTGTTATTTCCGTATCTACCAATCCCAATACAATGAACGTTCAGCCCGGATTTAAAAAGAATTTTTTTCAACTGCTTTCATTGACTCTAAATACCCTTATTTATACCGATGCTTTATTAAAACTTTACAATTTTGTTGTGGTACGGGAAAAGACAAAGGGAGAAGCAAAGCGCGTTTTTGATAAATACATTCAATATGCTTATCAAAACCGTCGCAACTATGTGATTAAGCATTCGCTCAGGCTGTTAAGCCAGGCTGTTGAAGAGTTCAAAGCAATAGCATATCACGATGTCTCATTTCCCAGGGTAGGCATAGTGGGTGAAATCTTTATGAAATACAATGCATTGGGAAATTTTCAACTTGAAGATTGGTTACGGAATAACGGGATGGAAGTGGTTACTTCCCCAATGAACTCCTTTTTTTTAGAATCATTGGCTGATGTTAAATTCAACAATACGAATAATCTTGAAAAAGACGGGTGGATAGAACAACTGTTTCATGAGATCATTGAATACCGTGTGGGCCGTTATATAAATAAAGTAAATGCCATATTGGAAGGGTTTCATCATTTCCTGACACCCCTGCATAACATTGATGAAATGCAAAAAAATGCCCGTGAAATTGTTAGCCTGGCACATCAATTTGGCGAAGGGTGGCTGCTCCCGGCCGAGATGGTAACTTTTGCAAAAGAAGGGATTCATAATATAGTTGCAGTGCAGCCATTTGGATGCATTGCCTGCCACATCGTCTCAAAGGGAGTCTCAAAGCGGATCAAAGATATGTTCCCGGAATTAAATGTTCTGTTTCTTGACATGGATGCAGACACCAGTGAAGCCAATATGCACAACAGACTGGAATTTTTTGTGAGGAACGCGTTTCGGGATAATGATAATTTAAGAAATGGATTTAGAAATGAAATCTTAAAATGTATTAAAGAGATATAAAGTTTTTTTGTTTTAATTTTTCTTATTAATTTTGTTATTAAAATCAACCTAAAAGATTATGAAAAACAATTTTAAACAAAAACCACGAGAAAGAGATTCGGTTGATCGCGCAATAAGTGATGCTATGCGGTATGCATCAGCTACAAAAGTATATGTACCCAAAGATTTAAGAGATTTCCCAAAAAAATTAAAAAATTGTAATACAAATAAATAAAAAATTAATTAGTTATGTATAGTGATTCAGATAGTTATAGGATATATAAAGAATCACAGAAATTAGAGGAAGAAAAATATAGGACAGAATTCAGAAAAGATTATGCCAGAATACTTCATAGTCCGGGTTTTAGACGATTACAGGCTAAAACACAGTTATTTCCGGGTCATGAAAATGATTTTTTTAGAAACAGACTTACACATTCTTTAGAGGTTGCACAAATTGCTAAATCTATTGCTACAAGATTAAATTACAATTATGATGTAGAAATAGATACAGATTTAGTAGAGAGTTGTTCTCTTGCACATGATATAGGACATCCTCCTTTTGGACATCAAGGGGAAGAAGCTCTTGATGAATGTTTATTAGATAACGGTGGGTTTGAAGGAAATGCTCAAACAATAAGAGTTTTAACAGTTTTAGAAAAAAAGATAATTCCAAATCCTAAAGATATAATAGTTAAAAATGATATAGATAATAGAATAGGTTTAAATTTAACTTTTCGAACATTGGCTTCTCTGCTAAAATATGATAATGTAATACCATTTAAAAAAAACGAAAGAGAAAACTTATCAAATTCAAAAGTACAAAAAATAAAACCAGTTAAAGGTTATTATGAATATGAGTCTGATTTAATAAGAAAAATTAAAAAAAACGTATTGCCAAATAAATATCAAACCTATACTCTCAGAACAATTGAGTGTGAAATAATGGAAATTGCAGATGATATTGCTTATTGCACTTATGATTTAGAGGATACATTAAAAGCAGGATTTGTGAGGCCACTTGATTTGATTACACTTGATATAAATATGCTTAGCCGATTAAGTCAAAATGTATCAGAAAGCCTGAATAAAAAAATCACAGAAGATCATATATTATATTGCATGCAAGACATTTTCAGTATATTATTCGAAGAGTCCGAATGGTTAAATAAATTAAAATGTAATTTTACTTTAAAAAATTTTAATAAAACATTTAATCTGGTTTTAAACGATATAAACTCAAGTTCAAAATATATAGGGTCTAATGGAGCAGCACGTATAAGCTTAACATCCGGTCTTGTTGGTAGATTCATTAGATCTGTAGAACTTGATTATAACAAAAAAATACCTGTATTATCAAAAATTAAAATTGATGAAGATAAAAAATTGCAAATTGAAGTTTTAAAACGACTAACATATTTATTACAAATACAATCACCAAAGTTAAAAATCGTAGCATATCGGGGAAAAGAAATAGTTAAAAGAATTTATAATGCACTTTCAGAAGGTGAAGGGTTTGAATTATTACCTTTTGATGTGAAGGAGTTATACGATAATGCTTCTGAAAACTATAAAAAAAGAATTATTTGTGACTTTATAGCCTCTATGACAGACCGTTATGCAATTGAGCTTTATGGGAGATTAGTATCCGAAAGACCAGAGACTATATTTAAACCATTTTAATCAGATGGTTTAAAACACAGGAACATGTGATATATTAAAATTTATTTAACCATAAAAACCATTAATTATGTTACAATATATTATATGGAATGCCGATCCGGTGGCATTTAACTTGCTTGGAAGAGATATCCGGTGGTATGGTATTTTCTTTGCCGTATCATTTTATCTGGGGTATCTTTTACTGGAATGGATATTACAGAAAAAGAAAATGACATCCGAACAGATCGGTAAACTCACCATTTTCCTGGTATTGGGATGTATTATCGGGCTGAGGCTCGGGCATTGTTTTTTTTATGAACCCGTGTATTATTTAAAGCATCCACTCGAAATACTCCAGGTATGGAAAGGCGGACTTGCCAGCCATGGTGCAGCGGGCGGTATATTAATCGCATTGTACCTTTACGTACGAAAAGCCCAAAAGCCTTATTTCTGGCTGCTCGACAGGATCGTTATTGTTATCTTATTAATAGCCCCGTTCATCCGGACAGGAAACCTGATGAATTCAGAGATCATTGGAGATAAAACAAATAAAGCACACGCGTTTATCTTTGCAAGAGAAGTTGATAAAAAATTGACCAACCGGTTTAGCAAATACATCGAAAAAGTGGAAATTTCACAAACCAATCAGGATACCATTGCCGGTAATACAACATACAGTAAATTAAACCTTGAGCTCTTTTTTAAAAAAGGCACGATCAATGAAAAAGGCATTCAGGCCATAATATATCGTTATTTTATTCCAGAGATCGAAAAGGATGAGGATTTGTATTACAATATAAAAGTTTTTGATTCAACCCCCAACATATCTATATCAGAAGGCCCGGGAAGCATTCAAGCCGGGATGGCCATCTATGGTATTCCACGGCATCCTGCCCAGGTTTATGAAGCCTCAGCTTATCTATTGTTTTTCATCCTGTTTCTTCTGTATTACAGAAAACAAAACGGGATGATCAGAGAAGGCTTCTTGTTTGGCATGTTTCTGATTTGTGTATTCGGGTTCAGGTTTTTTGTAGAATTTTTTAAAGAAGTGCAGGTGCCATTTGAACAAACCATCCCGTTAAAAATGGGACAATGGCTCAGTATTCCACTCGTGTTGATCGGTGTGTTCATGGTGTTGAGGTCGGGAAAGAAAGAAGCTGCCTGAAATGAAAATAATTAAATTTAAATTACACGATGAAGATGCTCAACAGACCAATATATTTAATTGGAATAAATGATTTTCCTGTTTTATATATTGTGTTTATGATTAACATTAATATACCAATGTTACCACACCTTCAATAATTTCTTTTCCGTCTCCGTATAAATCAATTTTATAATAATAATCATCAGCAGGTAATTTTTGGCCTTTATATCTTCCTTCCCATGATCGGTGGTATTCGGATGCATGATAAAGTAATTCCCCCATTGTATTATAAATTGAAACTGAAAAGTTTTGGTATTGAATTAACCCATCAATACTCCATGTATCATTTATACCATCACCATTTGGAGAAAATGAAGAAGGGATAAAAATGTATTGATTGTACAAAGTAATGGATAAAATAGCATAATTATTGGTATCATCAGATACTGTTACCCTGTAATCACCTGCAGATAAATCATATAATTCATCTGCAGGATAGATGTCAGCATGTTCCCATTCATAGTTTAAAAAGGTGTCAGGGAAGGTGCGAATTTTTATTTCTCCATTTTGACGTTCATAGCAGGTAGGACCTGTTAAATGAACTGCAAATGAATCATTCAGGCCATGACGTTCAATTTTATAATAGGATGTCATGTTGGTAGTATGACCTTGATATTTTGTTGATATACTATCAGGATTTTTTTCGCATGAGGTGATGCATAGTGCGAATATACTACTTAATATATAAAAATGATAGTTTAAAATTTTGCACATAGTTTTTTTTGTCTAAGAAGGAATTACGATATATCATAGCATTAATGTTAAAATAAAAATTGTTAGAAACACAATATCCTGCGCTAATCATATATTGTGTTTGCCTAAAATAAATTGGCATACCGGATAATAATACACTAAATCCTAAAATAATTTTTTTATATTGTCCTGTCAAATTCAATGATAGCTTTCGATCTAAATAATAGTAATCTGGTAATTTTTTTTCTTCTTTTGAATACGAATTATAGTTGTAATCAGGTGGGTATCTATTTTCTTTTGAAGCAAAAATTATAACATTTTTAATTGATGGTGTTATTTCAATATCATGAATTTTAAAATGAAACCCCAATAAATTATGTAAGGGGATATATGATTTATAACCAAGCATTATATTTGTAACAGAAGAGGATAAAAATATGTTTTTGAATAGAATTAAGTTTGAAAATGAAAGGTTTGGGGAATTAAGTTTGCTTTTTAAATGGTTGTTGATAGGTTCTTCATTTCTGAATAATAAATTTTCATATTGAATAGTTTTGTAAGTGATATGAATTCCTCCTGAAATGATCCATTTTAGTTTTTTGTTTAAAACACTTAGAGAAGTGATGCCTGAATATTTTTGAGTAGTTGTATTTGTTTTTAAATTATTATTATATAGTACACCTAAACCCAATTTATTAAATCTATAACTTGCTTCTACATTGAAACGATGCAGATTTGGTAAATCACCTGAAAAATTTGTATTCGTATAATCTATTCTTGAGTATATTTTTTTTAATGCAATATGTCCATGATGAAAAGCCGTTGATGTGTGTTGTAATTCGTTTATGAAATTTGAAAGTGTATCCTGGGCTTTATTTTTATTATTAAATATCCAAAACACTAAGGAAATACAAAAAAGGTGTTTTAAACGCATATTATTAATACAAAATATTTAAATCTAACCGATTAATTAATAAAAAAATAATTCTTTAAATACAAAATTAATAAAAAAATATGTGTTACTTTTTTATTAATAAATTATTATTTTTAGATTGCTGATTACATCATTAAATTTATTTTTAATTATTAAAATTCAACGATATATAAAAATTGAACAAAAAACTTCTCGGTTGGATTCTTTATAAAGACTCTGCCGATTTGCTAAAGCCCGAGGCGTATGAAATACATAAATTGGTTGAAATTGCAGGCAAACACGATATTGACATCAAGGTTTTAAGCCCTGAACAAATTGATATTATTGTAACACGTGAAGACCGGAAAAGTATTTTGGTGTGTGATGTCCCAACTGCATTGCCCGATTTTATTTTGCCCAGGATGGGCGCCGGAACAACGTATTTTGCCCTGGCTGTAATCCGACACCTGGAGAGACTGGGGGTATATTCTATTAATAACTCCCAAAGCATTGACACGGTGAAAGATAAATTGTATACACTGCAGATTCTTGCTGAATCAAACCTGCCGATTCCCAAAACCATTTTATTGAAATTTCCTGTTGATTCGGATATTGTAATAAAACATCTTAAATTCCCGGTTATCGTGAAAACGCTAAGTGGTTCCCAGGGAAGTGGTGTGTTTTTAAGCACGGATAAAAATTCTTTTGAAGATTTAACCCAGCTGATCAATACAACCAATAAAACAGCCAATATAATACTACAAGAATTCATCGAAACGAGTAAAGGAAGAGACCTCAGGGTATTGACCATTGGAGGGCGCGTGGTATCTGCCATGATGCGAAGTGCTAATGATGGCAGATTTAAAGCAAATTACAGCATTGGCGGGAATGTAGAAAAGTTTGAGATTACCCCCGAACTTGAATGGATTGTACTGGAAATATCCAGAATATTGAACCTGGATATAGCCGGGATAGATTTGTTGTTTGATAAACAAGGGTTTAAGATTTGTGAAGTCAACTCTTCCCCAGGGTTCAGGGGAATGGAAAAATGTTGTGAAATTGATGTGGCTGACGAAATTTTTAAATTTATTAAAATCAGGCTCGGACTATTTGGATGATTCACGGGGAATTTGGTGGTTTTATTTTCTGGAACAAAAAAAGCAGAAACCATTTTTTAAAAACAATTTCTGCTTTTCCTGTGTAGAATTTATTCATAAATGATTTTAATCGTTTTATCCGCACCATTGAATTGATAATGCAAATAATAAATTCCCCGGGGATATTGAGTAAGATTAACCCGGGCATTATAATTCACCATGTTTTTGATCTCCTTTTCAAGTATTCTGACTCCCAATATATTGTATATCTCATACGTTAAACATCCTTTTTCCCCGGGTGTTATTTCAAAAGAAAACTTTCCATTATTGGGATTCGGGTATAATTTGACATCAAGATCATTGAAATTGGTTGATAGAGAAACCGGTGAATCTTTTTTTACAAAGATGGTATCCGTGTCCTGGCAACCGTTCGAATCGGTTACCATCACGTGATAGAGTCCCGTGCTGCCAACATATAACGTGGAATCAGTACTATTGTCATTCCAAAGGTAATCCGTTCCTTCCCCTGCATCTAAATAAACAGGTAAAGCAGTGGTTAAGGTGTCCGGGCCTAAATCAACAATAAACTCATAACTTTCTACTTGTCCAATGATATCATTATTTGATGTGTCATGATCATGTATATATTTTAACCCCATTGTGAAATCATATACTTTATGAGTACTCAGGTCAACAAGGGAGTCGAATGAATATAAAGCGCCTTCAAAAGGGGCTATTGCTGTATCTTCTGCATAAAATTCCCATACTTTATCTGAACCCTCCAGTGTATAATATAATAAAATCGTGTCATTTGGAAATACAGGTGCATTGCCTATATTCATAAAATAAACATTTGCTGTATCTTCACCGGTAAACGAGCAATCTCTTAAAAAGGCTGAGTCGGCAGGGTAAATAATTGTGAGGTCTGCAAAACACTGTCCATCCCTGCTCCCCGGAGAAGCATAAACGGAATCCCCGTTGGCAATAGTATCCACATACGTATTTGAAGCATCCCAGTTCTCAGGAATATTATTATCAGCATATGGGTTGCACAGAACCAGTGAAGGCCCCGTGCCACCGGCATCCGGCCAGTCAACAGTGTTGTTATAACTCACAGAATCAATCAATTGGTCAGAATTATCATATAATTTAATGGTTTCTCCCCCATTATTCAATACACCGGTCCATTCAAATGCAGAAATCCCAAAAAAGCGCCTGAATATAGCCGAATCCTTCGCTACGATGAAATGTTGGCCGGGATGAATAGTTGTGTCCGGAAACGTAACTTCAATTGCTTCGGATAAATAATAATCCATAATATTAATACCGGAACTGCTGCTGTTTAGTATCTCAACAAATTCAAGCGTATCGGTACCTGATGTAGGATCGTCGTACATAATTTCAGTAATTACTAAATCCTGTGAAAGTGCATTAATGGGGAAGTATAACATTATAAACACCCCCAAAACAAAACGTAAATTCTTCATAATGAATGATTTTTTGTGGTTTATAAATAAATAATATAAATTTCAACGGAACAAAAATAACAAATAATTTTACTTAATAAAACATAACATAAAATTTAACATAAAATTAATGTATATTATGTATAAACATTAAAATTCAAGCCTCCAGCCTACCATTTATTAGTTATAATCAATTTTTAACTTCAATTTCTTTGGCTATCCCTGATAATTGTTCAGTTCAAAAAATTATTGATTTAACAAATTCATTCTGTATTAATTGATACACTTGAAGTATAATAAAAATGGCAGGGATTTAACACGAAAAATTCACCGCAAAACGATAGAGATTGACATAAAACACTATTAATAAACCTTTTGGCTTTCTGCAACCCTTTTTTTATTAACCCAAATTTGGGGTAATGCTTACCATTATCTTTGTACATCTGCTTCGTTGCTAAGCCCTTGAAATAGAATACTATGTCTGCGGGCTTAGGCGCCTTGCATCTGCACAAAGCTAATGGCATGAATGTTCCGGGTTAACGATCATCTTACCAGCAAAATGTAATAAAAGGTTATGCTTCACTTACCAAAGAAGCCTCAAACCGCTTTGTTGATTTTCTCAACTTTTTCTTTGAGCAGAGCAATATCCAGAGCTTCAAGCATGTCATCTACATAATGAAATGTCAGGCCTTCAAGGTACAGGGGTTTGATTTCTTCCACATCTTTTTTATTGGCTTTTGGAAGAATTATTTCTTTGATATATGCACGTTTGGCTGCCAGTATTTTTTCTTTGATTCCGCCTACCGGCAATACCTTGCCCCGCAATGTGATCTCACCGGTCATGCCGATGTTCTTTTTCACTTTTCGTTTGGTGAAAGAAGATGCCAATGAAGTTACCATTGTAATCCCAGCCGAAGGGCCGTCTTTTGGAATGGCACCTTCGGGAATGTGCATGTGTACATTCCATTTGGTCAATTCTTCCGGTGAAATATCCAATACATCAAAATTCGATTTTATATATGCCAAAGCAATGGCTGCAGATTCTTTCATTACATCACCCAGGTTACCTGTAATGGACAGTTCGCCTTTCCCTTTATGCAGGCTGGTTTCAATGAATAAAATATCGCCGCCTACGGAAGTCCAGGCCAGGCCCGTCACTACTCCCGAATATTCATTTCCTTCATATTTGTCTTTTATGTATTTTGGGGCACCCAAGATTTTTTTGATTTCTTCAAGGGTCAGTTCTTTGTCAACCTTTTCATCCATTGCCGTGCGTTTGGCAATATTCCTGACAATTTTGGCAATGGTTTTATCCAGTTCCCTAACCCCGGCTTCACGGGTATGGTTTTCAATGATATACTCAAAAACATCTTTGGAAATACTGATATAATCTTTTTTCAGCCCGTGCAATTCCAATTGTTTAGGCAGCAGGTGGCGGACAGCGATTTCTATTTTCTCTTCCACAATATACCCGGTTACATTGATCAGCTCCATGCGGTCAAGCAAAGGGACACTCACCGTGTTGGTGGTATTGGCTGTTGCAATAAACAGGGTCTTGGATAAATCGTATTCCAATTCCAGGAAATTATCATAAAATTCACTGTTTTGTTCCGGGTCTAACACCTCTAATAATGCAGAGGAGGGGTCGCCATGAAAACTTTTCCCTAATTTATCTATTTCATCCAGCACGAATACAGGATTGGATGACTTTGCTTTTTTTATGTTTTGTACGATCCGGCCTGGCATAGCACCGATATATGTTTTCCTGTGGCCGCGGATTTCACTTTCGTCGTGCATCCCTCCCAACGACATGCGTACATATTTCCTGTTCAGTGACTTTGCAATAGATTTTCCCAGCGATGTTTTTCCAACTCCTGGTGGCCCGTAAAGGCACAAAATCGGGGATTTGAGGTCTTTCTTTAGTTTAAGGACCGCCAGATGTTCCAAAATCCGTTCTTTGACTTTTTCAAGCCCAAAATGGTCTTCATCCAAAATATCCTGTGCATGTTGAAGGTCAAAATTGTCTTTTGTAGTTTCCTCCCAGGGCAATTCGAGCAAGGTCTGGAGGTAGTTCAACTGAACAGAATGATCGGGTGCCGAAGGATTGGTGCGTTGCAGTTTTTTGATCTCTTTATCAAATTTGGCCTTTACTTCTTTGCTCCATTTTTTCTTTTTGGCTTGTTGCTGTAATTCTTTGATCTCTTGCTCTACCGGATTACCGCCAAGCTCTTGTTGAATATGCTTCATTTGTTGTTGAAGCATGTAGTCTCGCTGTTGTTTGTCTATATCTTTTTTTACTTTTGACTGGATATCATTTTTTAATTCCAGCTTTTGTACCTGCTGGGTAAGGTATTCCAATAATTTTTTACCTCTTTGTTCAATGTCTTCCTGTTCCAGCAAAAATTGTTTATCTTCAACTTTGATATCACTGTTTGAAGAAATAAAATTCATTAAAAATTTAATATTACCAATATTTTTAATGGCAAAAGAAACTTCATTCGGGATGTTTTCAGAAAGATTGATGATTTTTATAGACAGGTCCTTTAGTGAAGATATGATTGCATTGAACTCTTCGCTTTCTTTAGCAGGAGGAACAAAGGGCAGACCTTCCACGCGGGCTTTGTAAAATGGTTCTTTGGTTTCGAGGCTTTTTAAGCGAATCCTTCGCCTGCCCTGAATTACAACTGAATTACTGCCATCAGGCATTTCAAGGATTTTTACAATTTGCCCCAGTGTGCCGATTTTATACATTTCATCAAAATCCGGTTCTTCTTTATTTGGGTCTTTTTGAGCTACAGCACCAAACAATTTATTTCCCTCATTGATGTGATTAATCAGTTGAACCGATTTTTCCCTGCCAATGACGATGGGAAGTATGACTCCAGGAAAAAGAACCGTGTTTTTTAACGGGAGCACCGGAAGAATTTCCGGTATCTCAATATTTTGTATCGAATCATCGTCATCGTCTGTAATCAGAGGGATGAATTCTGTTTTACCTTCCTGATCATCTAAAAACAGTTTATTAATTTTTAATTTCTCCACGGATGCCGTTTTTTCTTAAATTTTTACAATATGCCACTTTGGCAGTACTCAATTATAGTTATATTTCAGAATGAAAGATTTTTTGTTAAATCCCTCATATAATAGTAATTTAAGACAAAGTAACTAATTTTTATGCAATTCTTATGCCAATATTGAGTTTTTAGGTTACGAGGTTTGTGAGTTGATTGAGTTGATTGAGTTGATTGAGTTGATTGAGTTGATTGAGTTGATT
>CAYMKE010000036.1:0-17651 GCA_964390955.1 uncultured Bacteroidales bacterium
TCCGTATTTTACAATTTTGTCATTATAATATTCAGGATATGAAAGATTTAATACGTACTGTTATTTGTATTCATATTCTATGGTTCAGGGGGTATAACAAACCAATACGATGCATAGGGTTCAATGATCATTTTATAGAGTGTATTTATTTCCCTGTCACTGATTAATTCATGTACCAGCTTATAATCTATAAAATTTAATTTATATTCTTTTTTTTCACCAGTCAGGTTCGACAGAGCAAATATTTCGCCGGCGTCTTCGTGTACCCTGTGAATCACAAAAAAATCATCTCCAACATCAATGATTTCTTGTGAAGAATCAGGATGAAACACGGGATGATTTGTTCTGATCGAAATACGTCTTAAGAGTTCATTGAATACTTCTGACGTTGATGTTTCAGGGTTTGCTAATAATTTTTTTAGCTCTTTATAATCCCATTTTTTTCTGTTAATGCTTCTTTTGATGCCGGTTTTTTGGTACCCTTCATAATCGTTTGATGTGGCAAGCAGACTGTGAATATAAAAAGCCGGAATTCCTTTGAATGCCATCATGATGGTTTGTGAACAGATGAAACGTTCAATCTGGAATCTGTCAATTCCTTCTTTGGTGCCTTTTAATGCATCAAAGTAACTAATGTTGATCTCATAAGGAGATTCATTTCCGTCAGCATCTGTTTTCGTGCCGATCATACCTCCAAAGTTTTTTATATTGGTAAGCAACTGATTGAATTCCTCTTCAGGCAGCAAGCCTTCTAATGGACGTACACCTATTCCATCATGAGAAGCAGTGAAATTAAAATATGTTGCTTTTTTCGAAATGTTTGGAACTGAAGATGCCCATCTTCTAAGGTATTCTCCGTCACCCGTGTGTAAGGCATGCAAAAGCAATGGTGGTAAACTGAATTGGTATATCATATCTGCCTCATCATAATCACCAAAATAACTCAGGTTTTCTTTATGAGGTACATTTGTTTCTGTTAATAAAATAACATACGGACAGGCATAATCAACGATCTCCCTGAATAGTTTGACAATATTATGCACTTCCGGAAGGTGTATGCAGGTGGTGCCAATCTTTTTATAGATGTAAGCAATGGCATCCAACCGGATGATGCGGGCACCATTTTGTATATACAGGAAAAGAACTTTGAGTATTTCCAGTAATACTTCGGGGTTTCCAAAATTTAAGTCTACCTGGTCTGCACTAAAGGTTGTCCAAACATATTTTACCCCTCGGGATGTTTCAAATGGTGTAAGGACAGGGGTACTTCTTGGACGAACAACACTGGAAAGGTCTATATGAGGATCAACTTCAATGAAATAATTTCTGCCCGGGCTTTTGCCTTCTATGAAATTTTGAAACCATATATGTTTAGTCGACACGTGATTAATGACTAAATCCACCATCAGGTCAAATTTATTATTGATACTGCGGATGTGTTTCCATTTGCCTAATTCCGGGTTGACTTTTTTGAAATCAGTGATTGAAAAACCATCATCAGACGTGTAAGGGAAAAATGGTAAAATATGAATATTATTGATGAAGCCGGAGAGATTACGTTTCAGGAATTTGTTGAGTACAGACAATGGTTTTTGTTTTTCATTGATGATACTGTCACCATAAGTAATCAACACAGCATCTTTTTCAGACCATTTGTGCTCTCTGGAAGTATCTGTTCGATGATTTATAAATATCAATTCGAATAATCGTTCGCAATAATCATCGGGCAGATTATTGCGATATATCAGTTTAAGCCTTGATACGATTTTATCTTTGAATTCCGGTGATAATGAGTCCATACTATTTTGGTTTTCAGGTGAGTTATTGATTATCCAGCTCCACGGCTTCATAAAATTTATCCATATAGTCAGGTATTGCGCTCATCACCCTTTTCCAACTGGGGATAAAGCCTGTTTGCATTGGGTTCGATAAGTAGTCCATCCCGGCATTATAGATATTTTGAGCGAATAAATCAACAGATTCTTCTTCGCTGTGCCTGTCAATATTCAGCCCATTCATAATTGCATCGCTATGATATTGTTCAAGAAGGTCGAGCGCTATACGGTAATACGTTGCTTTGATAGACCTGAAGGTTTCGCGGGTAAAAACAACGCCATTGGTAGCCAATTTGGTGAAGATTGATTTAGAGATATCGAGGCTCATTTTTGATAATCCGGCTTGTGGATTTTCTACTGATAAAGGTTGATGTTTGTGATCATACCTGTCTGCAATTTCAACCTGGCAAATTCTGGCTGTTGAATGGTTCCGGTGGATTTCAGATAAGATACCTATTTCAAGCCCCCAGTCACTTGGAATCCTTACATTTTTGATCACATCTGCACGCATTGAAAATTCACCTGCCAGGGGATATCGAAAGCTATTCAGGTAATCAATAAATTCAAGATACCCGAATATTTTTCTTAAGGCCCTTATCAATGGGAATACAAGAAGGCGGACAACCCTGCCTCTTAGTTTTTCTTTAGTTGAACGGTAATAATATGCTTTACAAAATTGATATTTAAAATTGGTATTTACTACAGGATAAAAAAGCCTGGAAAGAATGGAGCGGTCGTATGTTAAGATGTCTGCATCATGGAGTGCAATGGCTTCCGATTTATCTGAGGCTACAAGATAGCCAAAACTAAACCATGCATTTCGGCCTTTGCCCATTTCATACGGGGCAAGTTTTTTGTCGAAAAGAATTTTATTTAATTTTTTAAGCCGTGGCCCGTCATTCCAAAGTAATTTAAAATTTTGGGGCAGCTTGCTGAAAAATTTTTGTGCATGTTCAAATTCTTTTCTGTTTGCCCTGTCTAATCCAATAACCACTTCATTTAAGTATTTCACTTTGGTAAGTTCATCTACAATTTTTGGAAGCGCTTGTCCTTGAAGTTCAGAATATAAACATGGAATTACCAGTGCCATCGGGCGGGTCTCAGAAAATTCCAACAATTCTTCTTCCAGTTCTTCATTTGGCCTGAGTCTTAAATTATGTAATGTGGTGACAACGCCGTTTTGATAGAAATCTGCCATAATTTTTAATTTTTATCATTGATTACAATATTGTTGTAAATGCTTTATCAATGATTGGTTTTATTTTATCACTGATCAGTTTATGATCCAGTTTTTCTTTTAGTATGCATAAGTTATGATTTACAAGTTTATTGCGCGCGTTTATATCTGTTAATATATGATATGTTTTATCCATCAATTCATCTGTGAGTTTTCCGTCTTCAATACAGGGAAGATCAAAGCCAAGTTGCTCAATATCTGTCTTATATATTTCATATTTATTGATGGCTACAGGTAATCCCATGGCCATCATTTCTAATAAATTATTACCATACCCTTCCAGTTCACTGAAATAAGTGCCAATACCCCCAACTCGTGATATAATGGCTGGTATATCCTGAAAGCGGTAGTATTTTTTATCCACGATAATATCCCTGTGTGATAAGATAATGTTTTCTCCAAGTAAAAAGACCACATTTGAATCTTTATTTTCTTTTAATTTATCGTAATAATATTTGAGCAAAAAGTTTTTATAGTCTACCTGTTCATCCCCGGAATGTCCGCTCACTAACACTACAAAGCATTTATTCTTTTTGTTTTCAAGGAATTTATTTTCCATTGAAAATGCGAAATCTATGGCTAATTCAATGTTTTTCCGGGGTACAATACGGGTGTGTTGTAGCATTATTATTGTTTCATCCAGTGTATATCCTCTTTTGGTAATTTCATCGATTAATCCAATGTCTTTAAAAAATGTATCATTGTAATTATCACCAGGAGGAGACAGGTATTTCTTATCATTGCCGGTATTGCAATGATAATCCCATGGAATTTCAATTGTATTGGGAATGATCACGGTCCTGTCTTTGAAAAATAATTCTGTATTTTTCCAGTTTTGTCCTTCAAAAAATTGATGAGCAAAAGTTGGCTGGCAGGAGTTAAGAAAGATAATTCCATCAATGTAAGTTCCCGGAAGGTATCGTAAATATTTTTTGATAATTGGGTTTGGACTGCTGAACCGTTCCCTTTCAAAATATGAGTCGTGCCACCAGACGAGCAGCTTGGGCCAGATGATTTTTTTTGCCCTCAATTCTTCTATATAATATCCTAAACCTACAGCTGTTATAAAGTTGTAGGGGTGCGTGGTGTTGTGCGCAATGATAAGGTCAATTTGATTGTCTTCAATGAATTGTGCGATTACCTTTTTAGCATACAAGGCTTTTTCATGCATGAGAGCATCAAGGTCTATGTCTTTGGGCTCTTCTGCATAATGGTTGAGTATGGTTTTGTGAATTTCGTTTTTATGCCATAATACTTCATCCGTGCGAGCGTTAAACCTGGGTGATGTATGAGCAGCAAGGAAAAATATATTTCCCAGGTCAATGTCCATGTACTTGACCATTGCACTTACAGTGTGGTCAATAATGATAGATACCCCGTCATTCTTTCCTATCAACGAATGAATGACACCTATGTTCATTTGACTAATGTTCATTGTATGATTGTTTATTAAATTTTATCATTAATTATGTTTAGACTATATGACATTAAGCAGTTGATTTAATTCAGTAATGATGAGATCGGGTTCTAAATTTTTTGTCTCAGGTTTGTCTTGTCTAAGACGTAAGGACCGCTTATCTCCGGCAAATAAAGCAGTTTTCATACCGGCTTTGTGTGCAGGGTAAATATCTTTATGCATATCATTCCCCACGAAAAGTGTTTGGCCTGCTTTGAGCTGATAATTATTCCTGAGGATAGACAATAATTTGTCGAACAGTATAAACTCCGGTTTGGCTAAAGATTCCTGATATGAAAATAATGTGAGCCTTTTGTCAAAAGGATGCAAATTATTTAATTCGATTTTTTTATTGATGAAATAATTCATGATAATAGGCGTGTAAAATTGAGCATTGGATATGATGCCCAAAATTTTATTTTTGTTGATCATTTCTCCTAATACATGATTCATGCCAGGCATTGGGTATACTTTATTGCTATGCATTTCAAATACAAAGATCATTTGTTTGATATCACTGTCCTCTGTATATTTTATCGTGTTTTGTTCTGCAGCTTGTTTTAGCAGTACATCCCAGATGGCAACAATATTTATTTCAGGATAATTGATGTTTTTTTCCTTCTTTTTTTTGATCTGGTATTCATTGATCAATTCCCTGTACCTGGTTAACATTTGTTTGGCCTGTCCGCCTTCCAGGAATTCTTTTTTATTTTGAATGACAAAATGCCCTTCTTCTAATGCATGCAACAGATGATGTTCTGATAATTGCTCTTCTTCTACATCGCCGGAAGAAGAGATCAGCAAGGTCCCGTACACATCAAATATAACAACCTGTATGTCATTCAGGCGTTCCATCTTTGGCTTTATGCCGGTTGGTTCCGGCATCAATTCTTCCGTTTGGTCAAGCAATCCTTTTATATACTTCATAAAGTCGTTCACTGAATTTTTCGATTGAATAATTATTTTGAATGATATGCTGGTTTTCAATGATCATATCATTTGTTACTTTTTTTGTTAGTTTATGCAAATAGGCATTAAATATAATAATTCGATCTCTTTTTTTATCATTTTTTAATAAAGAAATAATGAATTTTCTCTGCTCATCATCATCAATTTGTATGAAATCTTTATAGCCTGCCCCGGTTTCTATGGTTAACTGGTCGTATAATAAAGGAAAATACATGCCTGCATTGATAAAGTCTTTGGTTACGTATGGTATATTTCTTCCAATAACCGGGGTGTTCAGTAGCCAGGGTTCCAGAAATACCATGCCAAACCCCTCCCTGTAGCTGGTAGTAATACAATATTCAGATGCATTGATGAGTGTTTTATAATCTACTTTATTGCCCACTTCAAAATGTATATTGATCTCGTACTCGTTGCAAAATGATTTCCATTGTTCATAAAATTCTATTTCTACAGGATTTTTAGGTGGCTGGGTGACAAGAAAATGATAGTTTTCTTTAAATAGAATGCTGATCAGTATAAGTTCTCCAATATTTTTTCTTCTTATGGCCCTTACAGGATAGGTGATAAGTGGGAGTGAGGGATCGAGGGATAATTGCCGGCATATCTTCTGATGTGCATCTTCTTTGGAAATGCCGACATATCCTGTTTGTATGTCAACAGGATTGGGAAATACATGAATCCGGCCATCGGGAATATTATATTTTTCAAGGCGTTTTTGGTCAAATGTATTCAATACTGCAATATGATAATTTGGCAACGGGGGATATAATACAGAGATCAAATCAAATTCAAGGGTTTCTGAAATGATTTTTTGTAAAAATTTCCAGTTTTGAGGCCTGTCTTCGGCAAAGTCATGACAATGATTAATAACATGATATCCTTCTTTTACCAATAAATAACCAACAATGGTTACAAGAGGATTTTTTCCTAATGTTAAATTATGAAAATGGATTATATCACCTTTTTCTATGTGTCCTTTAAACCATGAATACATCTTGTTTAGTTCTGAGGTAAGATGATTTTTCGTGTAATTCTGGTTACTGTTAAGATAATTGAAATCTTCATTGATTAAAATTTCTGTATCATATTGTTTGTGCCAATCAATGTTTTCTGCATAGCCGGCCACAACCGTTGTTTCGATGTCATACTGAAGTTGAAACAAGGCCTTAACCTGTGATTGAATAACTTGTGTTACTCCTCCCGGATGAAGATGATAATGTAATATCCATACTTTCATTGATAGCAAAAATAATTAAATTTTGCACATCTTTTTATTTTATTTTTATGGAATTGCCTTATTGCCTGATGTTATTAACGATTCGTTAATGTAAATTTAACAAAATCATTATTTTTTCAGATTCTACTATCATTTTAGTGGAAGTTGATTTTGAGTATCCAGAATTCAGAATAGTTTTATTATAAGCTTCTATGATTTTGCTGCCTTCTGACCTCTGACTTCTGATAAATGGTAATGAAGTTAGCGAATATAGCCGGTATTATTCTTTTGCCAATAATTTGGATATTGCATCTATATATGCTTCAACAGAAGCTGTAAGTACATCTGTATTTGCACCAAAGCCGTAATACATGACATTTTTGTTTTTAATTTGAATATGCACTTTTCCGACATCATCACTTCCTGCTGTAACAGCTTGAACCAGATATTCTTCCAGGTGGATTTTCCGGCTAATGATTTTTTTGATTGCTTTAAACGCAGCATCAACCGGGCCGTTTCCGGGAGATGTTTCAGAATAATACTGTCCGTACAATTTGATCCCTACAGTAGCTACAGGTATTGTATTTTTTCCACAAATTACCTGAAGATGTTCCAGCTTAATGGTTTTGAGTTTTTTGTCGTTTTTATCCCCTGTTAATACCAACAGGTCTTCTTCTGTAACTTCTTTTTTCTTATCTGCCAGCTCAAGGAATCGTTCATAAATTTCATCCATGTCTTTTTTATCCAGAAAATAACCGATTTTTTCCAGTTTATGTTTCAATGCTGTTCTGCCACTACGGGCCGTAAGCTGGATTGTTGAATCATATACTCCCACTTCCTTGGGTGAAATGATTTCATAGTTTTCACGGTTTTTTAAAACACCATCCTGGTGTATCCCGGAAGAATGGGCAAATGCATTTCTTCCAACAATGGCTTTATTCGGTTGTACAGGCATGCGCATCAGCCCGGAAACCATTCTGCTGGTTCGGTATATTTTTTTGGGTTTTATGTTTGTAGTGAGTTTCATGTCATTATGACTTTTCATGATCATCACTACTTCTTCCAATGAAGTATTTCCTGCCCGTTCGCCAATGCCATTAATGGTTACTTCTGCCTGCCTGGCGCCGTTCATCAGGCCTGAAATGGTGTTGGCCGTGGCCATTCCAAGGTCATTATGACAATGTGTTGATATGATTGCTTTGTCAATATTTCTTACATTATCTACCAGGTATTTGATTTTTTGCCCGTATTCATTAGGCAATGCATACCCCGTGGTATCTGGTATATTCAGGACAGTAGCCCCGGCATCAATGACTGCTTCAATGACCCTGGCGAGATATTCATTTTCAGTACGCCCGGCATCTTCTGCATAAAATTCAACATCATCCACGAATTTACGTGCATATTTAACAGCGTCAACAGCACGTTCGATAATGTCTTCCTGATTAGATTTGAGTTTGTAGTTTATATGATAAAAGGATGTTCCGATGCCTGTATGAATACGTTTGTATTTAGCAGGTTGTAATGCTTCGGCGGCTACTTCGATATCTTTTCTCACTGCTCGCGTTAAACCACAAATAATCGGTTCTTTGATTGCTTTTGCAATTTCTCTCACTGATTTAAAATCTTCGGGGCTTGATACAGGAAACCCTGCTTCCAATACATCAACACCAAGTTCTTCAAGCTGCTTGGCAACCTCAATCTTTTCTATCGTGTTAAGCTGACATCCCGGAACCTGTTCCCCGTCTCTCAAGGTTGTATCAAATATATATACTCTGTCGTTTGCCATTTTTATAATGATATTTTTATATTACAAATAATAAAAGCCTCAAAAATAAAAAACTTTTCATTATATATTATCATTAAAAACATACATTTTGCATTTAAATGTTTTATTTTTGACTTTAATAGTATTTTTGTCCTTCAAAATTCAAGCCTATGTCTTTTCTTGATCCAATTGACTGGATATTTATTGCTGTGTACCTTGGTATTGTTTTGTTTATAGCATTCCGGTTCAAGCATGCAGCTGAAAAGAGTATTACTGATTTTTTCCTGGGAGGGAGGAATATCCCCTGGTTTATTGCCGGCGTATCAATGGTGGCAACCACGTTTGGTGCAGACACCCCCTTGGCCGTGACCGAACTGGTAAACAAAAACGGGATATCAGGGAACTGGCTTTGGTGGAATATGCTGATCGGCGGAATGCTGACCACCTTCTTTTTTGCTAAATTATGGCGACGTGCCAATATTCTTACTGAACTAGAATTCATTGAACTTCGTTACAGTGGGAAACCGGCTGCTTTCTTGAGAGGTTTCAAGACCCTGTATTTAGGTGTTCTGTTAAATACCCTCATCATTGCCTGGGTGAACCTGGCATTCATATCTATCATAAAGGTTTTTTTCCCTGTTTCCCAATTGTATATCCTGGTAATTTTGGCATTCACCATGCTTTTTGCTGCTTTTTCTTCTACATTGGCCGGGTTAAAGGGAGTAGCAGTAACAGATGCCGTGCAATTTATAATTGCTATAACAGGTTCTGTTATTCTTGCTGTCATTATTTTGAATACTGATAAAATAGGAGGGATAAGCGGATTAAAAAATCATTTGCCTGATCATGCGTTTGATTTTTTTCCGAAAATTCAGTTTAATGATGTTGCTTCTACCGGACAGATGCTGGGTATTGGGATGGCTTCTTTTTTTGCATATATTGGCGTACAGTGGTGGGCAAGCTGGTATCCCGGAGCAGAGCCTGGTGGCGGAGGATATATTGCCCAACGAATGATGAGTACCAGGACAGAAAAGGATGCTGTTTGGGCTACCTTGTTTTTTCAAATAGCGCATTATACTATCCGTCCCTGGCCATGGATACTGGTCGGGTTATCAACAATAATTCTTTACCCGGGACTTGGCGAAGGAAATGAAAAACTGGGCTATATTATGGCCATCAGGGATTATATGCCTGCCGGATTAAAGGGGCTGATGCTGGTTGCCTTACTGGCAGCATACATGAGTACCATTTCAACTCAGTTGAACTGGGGAGCAAGTTACGTGCTGAATGACTTTTATAAACGGTTTTTAAAAACACCCGGGCAATTTAAAGAAAACCAAAATCCTGAACAGCATTATGTTATTGTCAGCAGAATCATCACAGTCGTTATCATGGGGATTGGGTTGTATGTCACAACATTATTTCAGGCCATATCAGAAGTATGGTATTTTTTAATTGAATGTGGCGCCGGCCTTGGCCTTGTATTGATCCTTCGTTGGTATTGGTGGCGTATCAATGCATGGAGTGAAATATCTGCTACCATTGTTCCTTTTATCGTGTATGCTGTCTCACGTTTTTTCCTGCAATGGAAATTCCCGGAAAGTTTTTTTTTCACGGTTGCAATTACAACAATAACCTGGATTGTCATAACTTTTATAACAAGGCCTACCAATACAAAAACGTTAAAAGATTTTTACCAAAAAGTTACCCCCGCCGGCAGATGGAAACCTTTTTGTGAAAAAGAAGGACTTCCTGCACCCGCGGGTAATTTAACCCCTGTCTTTATATGCTGGATAACTTCGGTTGTTATGATCTATTCAATTTTGTTCGGAACAGGTAAATTGATCTTCCAGCATTATGGTGTTGCAGGTATTTGGTTTGGAGTCGCTTTATTTAGCTTTGGCGTATTAAAGAGTAAAATAAAATATATATTTTAGAAATTTTTTGGCATGAAAATTAAAACAATATAGCTACCATATCATGAAAATCGTTCAAAAAGATAACACTCCGGATTTTTTGGAAAAATATTCAACAATTCCTATTTCATTCAGGGTAAATACTCTTTTCAAGCTCTCGGTAGATGAATCAGATTCTTTTTCATTCACCCTGGAAGAACAACCGGTTGATGTCCCTTATATTAAAGATTATGATGCAGAGGAAGGAGGGCCCCCGAATATAGAACTTGAGCGTTTTGACCTGGTAAACTGGGTCTTTTATGGAGCGTATGACCAATCTCTTCTTGTTGGAGGTTTTATAATGGCGTATAAAACCCTTGAAATACACAAACTTGAAGAAAGAGATGATATTTCATGCTTATGGGATATAAGGATCCACCCGGATTATAGAGGACAAGGGATTGGGAAAGAGTTATTCAAGAGATTAGTGAGCGAAGCCAAAGCCAGGAAATGCAAGTTCATTAAGATAGAAACAACAAATGACAATGTGAATGCTTCCAGGTTTTACCAAAAACAAGGATGCAAACTCGGACAAATAAACAGGTATGCCTACCAGGCGTATCCTGATGATGTTCAATTGATGTGGTATTATTTTTTGTGAATCTGAAACTTAAAATCAGCAAGAGCCCAAAACAATAGAAGTTCAATCCTAAGGAAGCCAATTTTAAATCTTAAAAATTCGTTATATTTGGAATAATTATTTTATTGAAGCGATGACCCGGAACATAACCAACATTTAGAGACACTCCGGGATGATTATTAATATCAATTGTAGCAACATGAATGTCTCAATATAAATTCATGAAGAGTTCCCCCGCCGTTAGCGGGGCAAGCTATCTGATAATTAAAAAAATATAAACAAATGTACATCAAATTGCAATTTATTTTCTTTATTATAGGGCTGGTTCAGCTTTCAGCACAACAGCCTCAATTTAATGAATTTACAAGGAAAGATGGATTGGAATCCAATAATGTCACGTGCGTTTACCAGGATCACTATGGATTTGTATGGATTGGCACCCTTGACGGATTAAACCGTTATGATGCCTCACGAATGGTTACATATAAATTTAGTAATGATGATACTACCAGTATTAATGATAATTATATTACTGCAATTAAAGAAGATGAAGATAATAACTTATGGATAGGGACCATTTCGGGACTTAACCGATATATCCGCGAAAAAGATTGTTTTCAGAGGTTTTATTTACAGCAAAAAGGACATTTTAATCAAAATGACAATGTCCGGCAACTCTTTCGTGACAGCAGGAAAAATTTTTGGATATGTACAGGTTATGGATTAAAAAAGCTGGTAAAACAACAATCCGGCCGGTTCACGTTTGAAACATTCTATCCGAATCCCGTGTTTTCTGATACTTCCAAAAAATCAGAATGGTCATTCTTGTCCATTTATGAAGATCAAAATAAAAATATATGGACAGGGACATGGGGTGGGGGCCTCATGCTTTTTAACCCCCGCAAGGGAACATTCACGCATTTTAAACACGATCCTTCAAACGTTTACAGTATAAGCAGCAATGTTGTGACAGAAATTAATGGGATACAAGATGGTAAATTATTGGTAGGAACATATGACAAAGGCGTCAATATTTTTGATCCTGTCACTGAAACCTTTATTAATTATAACAATTCACCTGCCTTAAAACGTCAAATGGACTCCAGGGGTAATATCAGTTCATTCCTTGTTGATGCAAATAAACGAATATGGATAGGTACCACGAATGGATTGTATTTATTTGACCAATGGAAAAATCGTCAGTTTAGCAACTCTGAAGGGAAGTTGACTAAAGACTGTGTGACTGATCTATTACAAGACAGGGCAGGCGGTATTTGGGTTACTTCAAACCGCCGGTTGTTGAAATACGAACCGGGCAGGAATAAATTTTCGCGATACAGGGTGTCATTTTCAGAAAAAGGACAAAAAGATTACGTGACCGATTTTGCCAAACATGAAGATGGAACACTGTTTATAACCACGTTTGATGACGGCCTGATTCATTGTACCGCTGAAGGAGAGGTCATTCAGCGATATACACGTCCTGAAATGGTAAGCAACAATTTAAATACTGTTTACATAGATACTTCCGGAATAGTATGGTGTGGTGGTATTGATGGAATATCGCGGATTGATTTACAGTCAGGCACGATAGATAATCGTATCGCGTTTGATGACAGCCGGAAAAACGGGTTGAATCAGGTGGTAGTGAATGATATTAAACCCGATGCACGGGGAAATATATGGATTGCCACGCAATTTGGACTTGATGTTTATAATCCCGAAACCCTTGAAATGATTGATTATCCCTTGTTGCATACTATTGAACTATATTTTATCCATGGCATTTTACGGGATAATAAAAATAATATGATCGTGTATGGTGATGGCGGGGCCGCGATCTTCAATAAAGACATGACAGATGTTAAATATATTAAAACGGCAGGCCAGAATCTTCAAAATGGATTATGCAACACCAAAGTCAGATCTTGTACCCAGGATTATAAAGGACAATACTGGTTTGGTACATACGGGGGAATTAGTGTATATGATCCTGAAATGGATGAGTTTTTCCATTATTTTGATCATGACGGGCTTGCTTCACAGGTAATAAAAGAATTGGTCGCTCTTGAAGGCCAAATATGGATTAAAACGGAAAATTCTATTTCATTACTTGATATTGAAAGCCGGAATATTACAAATTATTTCGAATGGAACGGGATTCAGCTTAATGGCGGTACTATTTGGAAAGATGACGACGGGAAAATATATATCGCCGAAGAGGGAAGTTTTACATCCTTTTATCCAAAGGAGATAAAAGATAACCCAAATGAAATGCCCATCTATTTTACCGGTTTATGGATAAATGGGATAAAAGTTGCCCCGCGAAAGAAAGGTGTTCTTGAACGTGAGATGATCTACACCGATCACGTCACGTTGACACACGAACATCAGATTATTCGCTTTAATTTTACAGCGCTCGATTATACATCCGGCAGTAAAAGCCGGTATAAATATTTGCTGGAAGGGTATGGTGATGCCAAATGGTATAATCTTGGTTTCCAGAATGAATTAACATTGATGAACCTGCCCCCGGGCAACTATACCCTGAAGATCAAAGGGGCCAATGCCAATAATACGTGGAATGCAACCCCGGCGGTTTTAAACATAAAAATGTTATCACCATGGTGGAAAACATGGCCTGCATATGTTTTGTTCATTGTAGTTTTTCTTGTATGTACCATCGCCATTGTAGTGTATATCATAAAACGGGAACGGGGAATTGCTGAAAAAAATAAGATAAAAGAAATAAACCAAATGAAGATCAGGTTCTTTACCGATATATCGCATGAAATACGAACACCATTAACTTTGATTTACAATCCTTTAGAGCGATTGCTAAAAACAGTGTCGTTCGAACCCCAAATAAAATCTCAGGTCGCGTTAATACACAAGAATGCTCAGCGAATGTTAAAACTGGTCAATCAACTGTTAGATTTTCGGAAACTTGACACGGGAAACTATCGACTTACTTTAAACAACATTGAAATCGTTTCGTTCCTTCGCGACCTGGCAGAAGTTTTTACACTTGAAACCGAAAACAAACAAATCAGGATTGACTTCAATGCTACCCCATCTGAATTAATGGTTGATGTTGATGGAAATGTAGTCGAAAAAATTGTTGCGAATTTGCTTTCCAACGCCATCAAGCATTCACCTCCTGAAACTACAATAGGATTAAGTTTGCTTTATAAACAAGCAGAAACCACTACAAGAGAAAATGAAGGTAACGGCCAGGCCGGCACCTTAATAATAAGTGTTTCAGATCAGGGAAAAGGGATTCCTGACGAAGAGAAAAAACAAATATTCAACAGGTTTTACCAGGTTGAAAAAAATAATGAACCCGAAAATTATGGTTCCGGTATCGGGCTTAATATGGTAAAAGAAATGACAACACTGCATAATGGTGAGATCGGGATACATGATAACACACCCGCGGGGACTGTTTTCCGTGTAATAATTCCTGTTCAGGGGGCAACTGTTAAAACAGTGGCATCAGATCATAAAATATATAAAGTACAGGAGAAAGAACACGCTGATGATAACAATCTACAGATGCTTTCATATCTGCAGGGTAAACGTCAGACCATCCTGTGGGTTGAAGACAACAAAGAAATGAAGGACTATGTTACATCCATCTTGATGGAAGTAGGATACATCGTGATTGAAGCTGGAAATGGACAGGATGGTTACAACAAGGCACGAGCTGAAATGCCTGACCTGATCATTTCAGATATCATGATGCCGGTAGAAAATGGGATTTCGTTGTGTCAAAACATTAAATCGAATATGCTCACCAGTCATATCCCGGTGGTGCTGTTAACTGCCAAATCAAACAATGTTGATGTTGTTGAAGGATTGAAACACGGGGCAGACGATTATATTATCAAGCCATTTAATTCTGAAATTTTGCTGACGCGTGTCAATAACCTGATCCAAATACGCGATGAGTTAAAACAGGTGTACAGGCAACGGTTCTTTATTGCTGATACCAGGATGCAAGAACCGGCTTTTGGAGATGAACAATTCCTGCTTAATATAAAAAAAGCAATAGAAAACAACCTTGAAAACAGTGATTTTAATGTTGAAATGCTGGTAGATCAGATCGGGTTTAGCCGTGCACAGTTAAACCGTAAATTAAAAGCACTAATTAATTTATCGCCAAATGAGTTAATTCGACAAATCAAAATGGAAAAAGCAAAAGAAATGCTGATGTTAAACAATGATATTTCGATTGCTGAACTCAGCTTTAAGTTAGGGTATAAAACCAATTCTCATTTTTCCAGGGTCTTTAAGGAATATTTTAATAAAACACCACGCGCGTTTTTATCCGGTAAATGATTTTATAAAGATATTTTATTTGCCTGTTTGTCTCATCATTATCCGAATTGAATCAGATACCTTAAAATCGCGACAAACAGATAACTATTTTTAGCAAACAGGCAATTTATTTGCCGTGTTTATTGATATATTTGTTCCATACAAATAATCAAAAAATCAAAAAATCATGAAAAAAATAATAATTTCAATCTGTTTGCAATTAATCATCGCATTAATGCTACAGGTATCAGCAACCGACTATTATGTTTCAGAAGATGGAAATGATAAAGCAAGGGGCACCACACCGGAAACCAGTTTCAAAACACTGGACAGGTTAAACAAGATTAAATTAAAGCCGGGAGATAAGATATGTTTTAAAGCCGGCGATTCTTTCACCGGTACATTGCACGTGAACCAATCCGGGCAAGAAGGCAAACCGATTGTTATCACTTCATATGGAAAAGGGGCTAAACCTGTTATTTCCGGTTCCATTAAGATAAATGACTTCACGAAAGTGGAAGAAAATATATATGCCGCCAATTGTAACAAAAACATCAAACACCTTTATCATAACGATGAGATAAAAATTTTGGCACGCTACCCGAATAAAGGTTTTTTGAAAGTGGATGATGCAACTGCCGGCCATTTAATTGACCGTGACTTGCCTTTTTCTGAAAACGAATTAGTTGGGGCAAATGCTTATGTTAACATACGGGTATGGATAATAAAAAACTCCCCTGTAAAAAGCAATACAAACAACAAAATTGAGTTTAAAAATCCCGTTGTTTTTCATTCTACATCTGGTGATGAAGTTATTTCTGCCCAAGGGTTCAATTATTTTTTAGACAATAAAAAAGAGTTTTTGGACACCCTGGGTGAATGGTATTACTCTCCTGAAGAAAAAAAGATTTACGTATACTCTGATAAAGACCTGACAAAAGAGACATTTGAAGGAACTCTAAACAAGAATGGGGTCATTCTTGAAAAAGGGGTATCGAACATTACAATTGAAAACCTTTCCATTTCCGGTTTTACCCAAGATGGAATAGCAGGGCTTGGCGACAACCAAAATGTTTCAATTAAAAACAATACTATTTCTAAAATAGGACAAAGCGGGATATTTTTTGAAAAGTATGGCGCGGAATTAACCATTCAAAATAACAACCTACATGATATCACCGGGAATGGAATTCGAACCATGAACGCCAAAAACTCCTTGATCGAAGGAAACAGAGTAGAGCGCGTAGGAACAGTAGCTGGTTACGGCATTGATGGTTTAAATGGTGCCACCGGAATTTGCGTGGTAAGTCATGAGGTAATCAGCACAGACTCAACGAAACTTACCCATAACAACATCATTAGGAATAATTATGTAAGTGAAATCGGGTATAATGGAATTCGGTTTGAGGGATACAATACTCTGGTTGAAGGGAACGTGGTTAAAAATTGTCTGCTCACCATGTTCGACGGTGGATTGATTTACACCTGGTCAAATAAATCAAAATATACATTCAATTGCACCATTAAAGATAATCTTGTTATAAACAATGTAAAAGAAAAGGAAGGGGAACATAAAATCAGACTGGGAATATATCTGGATTATGCTGTACGAAATATGGTTGTGGAAGACAACATGGTTATAAACGCCGGGGGTGGAATTATGACCAATGGTGGATCAATGAATTCACTCGTGCAAAACAACCTGATGTATGGCTGCGAAAGTGGAATAAAAATTATTCAGAAGGATCATACGATTGATTTCCCTCATTCAGCCATAGGGAATACAATAGTTTGCCTGAAAAATCTGGGCTCCACCCTCTCGTTGGAAAATCACCGTGGCATTAAAACAAGTGTTGGGGAATTTGACAACAACACTTACGTCAGCCCCAATGAAAAGTTTCATATCAAAAAAATAATTGTTGACAAAGAACAAAAAACAGTAGATTGGTACACGCTGAAAGGCTGGAAACAGGAAATGAAAATAGCGGAAAATTCAAAATTCTTTTCTCCTGAAAAAGAAGGAGATAAATATCCGTTTCCTGATATTTATGTTAATGAAACCAATCAAGATAAAACATTCAAACTCGATCCTGATCACGTGTATATTGATTTGGACGGGAATATAATAGAAAATGAAATAAAACTTGAACCCCGGGATGCCAGGGTGGTATTTTACAGGGTGAAACAATAAACGCTGCATCAGGATGAACCGAGCTATGACAAATTCTTTGACACACACGCATGATTATAACCTGATAATCTCAATTAACTCAATTAACTCAATTAACTCAATTAACTCAATTAACTCAATTAAC
>CAYMKE010000037.1:0-17584 GCA_964390955.1 uncultured Bacteroidales bacterium
TTGCAGAAAGCCAAGAGGTTTATTAATAGTGTTTTATATCGATCTTTATCGTTTTTCGGTGAATTTTTCGGGTTAATTCATCCAAATCTACCACCAGGCACCCCGGCTATTGTATAATTGAATAAAATTTTCTATTGACCTGTCATACGTTTTTTCTATGTCTGCCGGGAAATAACATGCAGGCAGTTCGCCCATTCGTCTGTGGCTTTGGAGGCAATCACAACACATTCCTTTTTTACTGCATGGGTATGTGCAATTACAAAAAGTCTTATTTTTTTCTTGTTTACATTCCATAAATACAATTTTTTGGGTTTATACAATTTATTTTTTATGCTAAAATATAAAATATAAAGACATTTGCAAATATCCGGATTTTTAAAAATATAATTTTAATTTTGTCAATTATACATTCTCAATTATCTTTACTTATTCATTTTTTTAAAGAAGAAATATGTATCCATTATTCATGGATATAATAAATAGTATATATTAAAGTTTTTTAATAAAAGATTCATATGAAGATAAAAAAAACAGTATTCATATATATATTGGCTTTATTTTCTTTACACACTTTAGCTCAAACATCATCTTCGGATGTTGAACAGGACAGTACTTCTTCTGAGCCAACACAGGCTGATTATTATGAAGATGATTTTTTTTCCGGGATTTCAGATAGTGATTTAAAAAAATATGCTGTCATTGGAGCAAAAATCCAGGAGTTACAAATGGAAACACTCGAGAAAATTGATAGTGTTATTAAAACTTCAGGCATCCCATGGAGTCAATATCAGCAAATGGCTGATTATGAAAGCAAAGTTTCTAAAGAAGATTCTTCATTTACTGTGATACAGATGGAAAATTTCAAATCTGTGAATAAAAAAGTAGAAAAGTTACAGGAACAATTACAGGAAAAGAATCGTGAAATTGCCAGGTCTCATGGCATGTCTATGAGGAGATTTCTGATTATTACAGATGAAATACAGCGGGATGAAGATCTTTATGAACGTTTCAGAAAGATTCAACAATCGGTATTACAAGACTGATTGTTATTTAGAAAGTACTTCCCCATTACATTACCAAATACTATGATAATGTTTACTTTGGAGCATTGTTTTTTTTGAAATCAATGCTCCAAAGTAAGTACTTAAAACGGCAAATTCATTTAATTGAGTAAATCTTTTATAAATATTACTTTTTTAAGTAACTTCCAGATTGTACCCTTCTTTTGAAATTTCGCTTGCACGTTTCAGGGCGAATTCCTTTTTAAAGTAGACCTTTGGTTTGTAAGGCCCGAAAACCGGATATCGTCCAACTTCATTATCCCGGTCAATAAAATTATACCCAACGAGATAAAGGGTTGGTTCAACATCTGCCAGTTTAATTTTATACGCCTTTCTGTGAGTACATGCATCTAAGGTTTGCTGTAATTCATTCCGGTCAATTGCCACCTGGTAATATAATTTATAGGTGCTCACAATTTCATCGGAAAATGGTTCTTTGGTAAAATGAAGATAAAAATTCTTTACATAAGCTGATAAAAGAATTTCTTCATTCATTACCATTGCAGGTTTTTGAGGGTCCCCGATAAGACGTACATTAAACCCATTCTCAGCGAAAAATTTCCTTAATTTTTCATTTCTCCGTTTTACAACTTTCATCAACGGCTCACTTCTATTCATAAATTTGTCCTCTTATTAAATTTATATAATTAATTAATAAAACACGTAAAATACAGTGATCCAGGGAGGACTCGAACCCCCAACATTCAGATCCGAAGTCTGATGCTCTATCCAATTGAGCTACTGGACCCTCTCATTGTAAAATGAGGGGCATAAAAATACAAAAAATTAATTTTCATCTTTATTAAAATCTCTTGATAATACTTTAAATTCTGTTCTTCTGTTTATTTGATGTGCTATTTCCTTTTGATCTTCAGATGTTAATTTTTCAATAAATTCCTTATCAAGTTTGGTGCCAATATCAAAGAAGGGTACTTTTTTATGTATCCGTTCATCAACCACTTTGGGCATTGTCTCACCATATCCTTTAGCAACAAGCCGTTCAGGATCTACTCCTTGCACTATCAGATAATCTACAACTGACTGTGCACGTTTTTGAGAAAGTTCTTTATTATATTCTTCATCACCTCTGAAATCTGTATGTGCTCTAAGCTCAATTATAATATGTGGATTTTCATTCAGTGTTTCAACAAGCTTATTCAATGATTTTTTTGACTCTGGCCGTAATGTCCATTTATCCAGGTCATAAAAGATATTCGGCACTTCAATAGGCACTTTGGTAGATGCTAATAATATTGTTTCTTCAAAATCTTTGCTTTTGCTCAATCCTTTTGTAGACACTTTTGCCTTGTCTTTTAAATGATCTTCTGCCGATGCAATGAATACATAATCTGTTGCAGGTTTTAGCATAAATTTAAATTCACCTTGTTCATTTGTTGTTGTGTTCATTGTCATTCCATCGCTTCCAACCAGTTTGACGTTGGCATTGGGCAATGGGTCTAATGAATTTTTATCTTTTACAGCTCCCAGTATATTAAAGCGTAGTTTTGGCAGATAAAATGAATATATATCATCATCGTTACCGTATCCTCTGCTGGAAGAATAAAAACCTCTTTCATAATCTTTTTCTATGGTGATCCCAAAATCGTCTGCATGTGAATTAACAGGGTATCCCATATTCATTACCTCCCATTCACCTTCTTCATTTTTGGAGGCTTTGTAAATATCTAATCCTCCCATGCCAATATGTCCGTCTGATGAAAAATATAAAGTACCATCAGCATGTATAAAAGGAAATAGCTCATTGCCCCGGGTATTTATTTTATTTCCCATATTTTGGGGTTTTCCCCAATTCCCTTCACCTCCTTCAACAACCCATATATCTTTTCCTCCATACCCTCCGGGCATATCGGATGTAAAATATAATTTTTCTCCACCACTTGAAATGGAAGGGTGTGCAGCTACAAGGCTATCGTTTTTCAATAATTCCAAAGGTTTAGAATTCCCCCATATATCACCGTCTTTATTGGCAGAATAAATCTGGCATCCTTTTGCTTTTTTTTCTCCTTTCTCACATCTTGTAAAATAAATTACATTGAATGCGCCATTTAAAGATGCTGCACCCTCGGCATGTTCTGTATTGATGTTTTCACCAAGCGGAACAGGAACACTCCATATTCCTCTTTTGTCTTTCTGAGACGAAAAAATATCAGAAAACTGTTCACCAGTGGCGCCATGCACCTGATCTCCTGTTGTGCCTTCTCTTGATGAGGTGAAATAAATAACATTATAGTCTTCCCGGGCAAAAACAGGTGCATAATCATTTGATTTTTTGTTGAAAAAATGTGCTTCTTCAACCTGATGCCCTGTTGGGTTTTCTTTAAGTTCTTTTGCAACCTTGCACGAAGTAATTCCTCTTTCGCCCCTGGGATCATCCGGTACGAGCCCCGTGTATTTTTTAAAATATTCAACCGCCTCTTCATATTTTTCATCAATCAGGAGTGCCTGCGCATAATATAAAAAAACTACAGGTGTGTCATAACCGCGTTTAATGGCTTTATTAAACCATAATTCAGATTTTTTTACCTGGTTAAGTTTACGGTAACACATTGCTATTTTAAACACCGTTTCATTTTTCATATCATCACTACTCATATAATCATAAGCTTCTTTCAATAACTCAATAGCATTGAAATATTCTCCTGCTTCATATGTTGCAAAAGCCTTTCTTATTTTTTTTTCTTGTGCAAACGATGAACAAGAAAACAAAAAGCTAATGAAAAGTGATAAAATTATCGGACTTAAACGCATATTCATTAAATATATATAAAATAACCACAAAAATATGTAAATATAATTTTTTTCCTAATTATTTTAGTAAGTTATGTAAATATAATTTTTAAAAAATATAACGCATTCCCTGATTTTAAATTATTTCAACAAAAGGTGATTTATATCATCTTTTTGTGTTTTTTAATAATAAACATGTTAAAAATCAAATTTTTAAATCATTAAGGCCTTATTTCTCTCTTCAATTACAAATATTTTTAATTAAATTTACAATTTAAACATAATAATATATATTCAAATGCTTTTCTTCAAACACATAAACATAAAAAACAGGTTAAGTCTTATTTTATTACTTGTTATTAGTGTTTTATGTATAATTGCCGGAAGCATTATATATACGCAACAAAAAAAATATATCATACATCAGGTTGAGAAGCAGATATGGTTAAGTGTAAATAATTTTTCCGGATTATTAGCACATCATCATGAGATAAAAATGAATAACAACAGGAAAATTCAAAAATCAACCGGTTTTTTAAACAGGAGTCAAAATTTCACTGATACTGTCCATTCACTAAAGATGGATACGGTTCATGACGACCTGAATTTTTCATCAATAGCCAGGGAATATTTAAAAACACGGTTGATTGGTATTGGAACACCTTTGATTGTTGACCAAAATGGAAACCTTACAACATTGGAAGAAAAAAGTGATCTTGATGTTTCAGCGTTTATTTCCGGTTTACCTGAGACCAACGAAAATAAGTATCATAAAATGGTCATTGATGGAGATCAGAAAGCTTCTAAAAAAATATTTTATTCCCAATATTATGCTCCACTAAATGTTTATTCTGGTTTATTAATTCCTTATAAAACAATAAATCAACATACGTTTCATTTACGAAATTTATTAATTGTCAGCATATTACTTGTTGTTTTGTTGGGTGTATTGATTATGACAACGGTGTTTACCCGCGTTTTGAAACCGTTAACGAAAATCGGTGATGTTATTAATAAACTATCATTTGGCAAGATAGCTGAACCTGTTCAATATACAAAAAATGATGAACTGGGTTTAATTATAAAATCAATCAATAATCATATAAAAGGGTTAAACGAAACAGTAAATTTTTCAAATGAATTAAAGAAAGGAAATTTTGATGCATCATTTCAACCCTTAAGTAAAGATGATAATTTAGGGAATGCCCTGATGGATATGAGAGAAAATTTAAAAAAAGTGGCACATGACAGAGAACTCCAACAAAAGGAAGAGAGCCAGCGTAATTGGACTTCTGAGGGATTGACTAAATTTGCAGATATATTAAGAAGTTACTCGGATGATATTGAAGAGTTATCTTTTTCTATTATCAGTGAATTGGTAAAGTACATAGACTTTATTCAGGGGGGGCTGTTTATTAAACAGTATAATGAAGAAGAAGAAAAAGAATATATGGAATTATTGGGATGTTTTGCCTATGACAGACGCAAGTATCTCCAAAAATATATTGAAATTGGTGATGGTTTAGTAGGGACATGTTATCTTGAACAAAAGACAATTTATATGAATGATATTCCTGAGGGATATATGGATATTGCATCCGGTTTTGGAAATACAGAACCTTCAAGCTTAATCATTACACCATTAAAAACGAACCAGAAAGTCATTGGAGTAATTGAAATGGCCGGGTTAAAAGAACTACAACAATACGAGATTGATTTTATTGAAAAATTGGGAGAAAATATTGCTTCAACAATAGAGAGTGTTAAAAATAATATTGAGACATCGCGTTTATTAATGCAATCTCAAAAACAATCTGAAGAGCTTAAATCCCAGGAAGAAGAATTACGGCAAAACATGGAAGAATTGCAATCGACACAAGAAGAGTCCAGTAGAAGAGAGAAACAATTAAGTTCAGTATTACAAGCTGTAGATGCTGCTATTGGAACAGTGGAGATGGATATGGAAGGTAAAATAATTAATGCGAATAATCAATATTTGAAAATGACAGAACAACCATTTCAACACATTGAAGGCCAATATTTAAAAAACTTTCTTTCTGATGATCAGGAGATGAAGGATGTATATAAAAATTTATGGAGCTGTGTTCAAAAAGGTGAAATTTGTACTGAAAACCTTCATTACAATTTTACAGGCAAAGAAAAATGGTTCCAGGTAACATTCAGTCCTGTCAAAAATTTATATGAAGAATGTACTAAAGTAATTGTATTAGTTTCTGATATTTCTTACATGAAAAAAATTGAACAGGAAATTCAGGAAATGAAAAAAAATAATCAAACCGTATAAACGTTTTCACGATATGCTATCCATCTACAGAAACGGTTATTTTATATATGCAACATGCAACTGATACGTGATGGAAAACATATAATTAAATATTTCATATTATTCCTTAAAGGACATTTAATATTTTTATTTATATTTGAGGCATGGCACATATTATCAAAATATATACTTACATTTAATTGTAAATGAAAAAAAATAAGTTAAATAATCACTTGGTACAGAACATTAACTGGAGCAATCTCCCATTTGGATATTATAAAACAGATTATAATATAAGATGTTATTATAAGGAAGGGAAATGGGGTGAATTGGAGGTTTCAGATTCCGAATATATAAATTTGCACATGGCATCTACATGCCTTCATTATGGACAAGAATCTTTTGAAGGCCTGAAAGCATACAGGGGCAAAGATGATCAAATCAGGTTATTCAGATGGAGAGAAAATGCAAAACGGATGCAGCGCTCAGCTAAAGGCATTATGATGCCCGAAGTACCTCAGGATATTTTTGAAGAAGCCATAATAAAGGCAGTTCATCTTAATAAACATTATGTGCCGCCTTATGATTCCGGCGCTACATTATATATACGTCCCTTATTAATAGGAATAACAGCAGAAATAGGGGTTAAACCATCCAATGAATATTTGTTCATGGTTTTTGTTTCTCCTGAAGGCCCCTATTTTAAAGAAGGTTTTAAGCCTGCTGATTACATTATATTCAGGGAGTTTGACCGTGCTGCACCACTGGGTACAGGAAACCTGAAAGTTGGCGGGAATTATGCTGCCAGCTTGTTGTCATTAACAAAAGCCAGTAAAATGGGGTATAATTCTGTTGTTTATCTTGATCCTAAAGAAAAAAAGTACATTGATGAATGCGGCCCGTCAAACTTTTTTGCCATCAAAGGAGATACTTATATCACTCCTGAAAGTTCATCTATTTTACCCTCCGTAACGAATAAGAGCCTTATGCAAATGGCTTCGCATATGGGTATGAAGGTAGAAAAAAGAAAAGTACATGTTGAAGAACTTGAAACCTTTGATGAAGTAGGTGGATGCGGAACAGCTGCGGTTATCAGTCCGATCGGAAAAATTATTGACCCGGATAATAATAAAACGTATGTATTTTCAAAAGATGGAAAGCCAGGGCCCATATCTGAAAAATTATACAGGAAATTAACGGCTATTCAATTTGGTGATGAAGAGGATATATTTGGGTGGATTGATATCGTATGATTATATTTATTTTGAGACTTAGCCAGTGACTTAATGAAGAGTCATAAATATTGAAAAAAAATTTTTTGTGAAAAAAAAAGAATCAAAAATATCTAAACGTCGTTTACGAACTTCTTACATTACTACTATCATCAGTATATCACTGGTGTTGTTTCTTTTGGGTGTTGTAGGACTGCTTTTATTAAATGCACAGAAAGTATCTGAATATGTAAAAGAAAACATCGGTTTTTCAATTATTATAAAAGACAATGTCAAAGAAGTGGATATTATCAAGTTAAAAAAAGTCCTGGATACCAAAGATTATGTCAAGTCAACCGAGCATATAACAAAAGAAGAGGCTGCCCGGGAATTACAGGAAGATTTGGGGGAAAATTTTGTTGATTTTTTAGGTTATAATCCTCTTTTGGCTTCTATAGATGTTCATTTGCATGCCAGGTATGCAAATAATGACAGCATCAGGAAAATAAAACATCAAATCGAAAAATATCACCAGGTGAAAGAAATTTATTACCAAAAATCATTGGTTCATTTGATTAATGAAAATGTAAAGCGTATTGGGTTTATTATCATTGTGTTTAGTTTTCTTCTTTTTCTGATAGCATTAACACTCATAAATAACACCATCCGGCTGGCTGTTTATTCAAAACGCTTTATTATAAACACCATGCATTTGGTTGGTGCGACCAAAAATTTTATCCGAAAACCCTTTCTTTTACGAAGCCTGCTTAACGGAAGTATAGCAGCCTTCATTGCAATAGGGTTACTCATTGGAACCTTGTATCTTATCAACGAGGAATTTAGAGGGATTATTCAATTTCAAAACATTGAAACACTGGGAATATTATTTTTATTTGTATTTTTGGTTGGTTTAATCATCAGTTGGCTATCAACATTTTTTGCAGTCAACAAATACATAACTTCAAATATTGATCGTTTGTATTATTAAAAAAAATATTTAATGGCACAGAATAATAAAAAAGAACAGAAAAAAGCGGGTTTGCCCATGGCAAAAGAGAACTACATGTTAATGGGAATCGGTTTTATAGTGATTATAATCGGCTTTATATTAATGGTTGGAGGAGATGTTGAATCCAGGCATGTATATAATCCGGAAGTATTCAGTTTCAGAAGGATCACATTGGCTCCCATTATTGTTTTACTGGGATATGCTATTGAAGTTGTAGCCATGATGAAAAAGCCTAAAAGCAATAAAACAGAAGCCTGATGTTTATTCTATGATTTTTTTTCATTCAATTATTATCACCTTACGCACTATAGTCCATGGAATGGTTTGAAGCATTATTATTGGGTATTATACAAGGGCTTACAGAGTTTTTGCCCATCAGCAGCAGCGGGCACCTTGAGCTTGCCAATATACTTTTCGGAATAGAAAAAGAAGGCCATTTAAGCTTTACTGTTATTGTGCATGGCGCTACTGTGTTAAGCACTATTTTTATATTTTGGAAAGAAATTGCCTCCCTGTTCCAGGGACTCTTTCAATTCAAATATAATGATGATACTATTTATGTGCTAAAATTATTATTATCTATGATTCCGGTTGCCTTTGTGGGTTTGTTTTTAGAAGATGTTATAGAAAAGGCTTTTGAAGGCAATATTGTATTCATTGGATGTATGTTGCTCGTTACGGGAACATTACTGGCTTTAACTTATTATGCAAAAGCAAAAGATAAAACCATAACATACAAACATGCTTTTATCATTGGAATATCCCAGGCATTTTCTGTATTGCCGGGCATATCCAGGTCAGGAGCTACCATTTCTACAGGCTTGTTACTGGGCAATAAAAAAGATAAAATCACACAATTTTCCTTTTTAATGGTCTTAATTCCTGTTATTGGCGCCAATGTTAAAACAATAATAAGCCAGGGCAGAGAAGAAGGATTAGATGTATTTCAAATACCTGTGTTATTAGGATTTTTAGCGGCCTTTATAACAGGGCTTATCGCTTGTAAGTGGATGATCAGGATAGTCAGAAAAGGAAAAATAATCTATTTTTCTATTTATTGTTTTATTGCCGGATTACTTGCTGTTTTATTTGGAGTATGTTAATATCTTATTAACCACCTGTAACGTTTTGGAGAATCACCAAATTTAATGGCAACGGTTAATTCATGTGAACCAAAACTGTGTCTTTGGATGGAATTAAGCGTATAATCAAACGCATAGCCAAAATAAAGGTTGTCAATATTCAGTCCGCCCATCACCACAATTGCACTGCCTAAATTTCCATGCAATGTGCCTGTTCGAAAAGACAAACCGCTCCAATAATTATTTTTGTAATAAAACCTGCAGTTTATGTCAAACTGACTGTATAAGTTATCGTTTGATTTAATTAAAATTGAAGGTTCAATTTTATAATACCGGTTCAGAATAAATTCATATCCAAAAATCCCATAATAATACCGCATCATTTTGTAATCAGACTCATCAGCCGGGCCAAATTTTAAAGCAGATTGGAATAATTGTGTTGCTGATAATCCGGTAAATATTACCGGGCTTATAAAATAAACTCCTACCGAAGCATCCGGAATGTATAGAGTATGCTTATTATTCAATAATAGCGGGTCATCTTCATCTCCTTCATATAATATAATTTCACTTTCTTTAAGATTAAATTGAAATAACTGTGTTGACAGTCCAAATGATAACTGAGAATGTTCCAAATCAATGTGATAAGCATATGTTATTTGTCCGCCAGTCCTGTTAATGGCCCCGGTTTGATCATTGAATAAATATCCCCCGATACCAATGCGTCCGCTTCTAAAAAGGCCTTCTTCATAGCGGCGTTTTGGTGAGCGCCTGTTACTTACATAACTCCTTTTTAATATTCTTGATTGGAAAGAGATGGCATGAGTTTTGGGACTGTTTTGAAGGCCTAACCATTGTTCACGTGCAATAACATTAATAGCAGTGTACCCATAAGCGCCGGTTCTTGCAGGATTTATTAAAAACCTGTTCAGCATAAATTGGCTATATGCAGGGGCCTGCTGAGAGTTACATGGAATATCCGTGAGGAATAATCCGGTAAACAGAAATATATATAATATGTTTTGCTTGAAATTCATCTATATGTTTATGTTGCTATATGTTTATATACGTTCCTTAATTATTATAGTTACATCTGTTTATTTTTTATGGCCGGATGAACCCTATGGGTCATCTCACAATAGTAATATAGCCGGTTACAGGTTTGGCTCTGTTTTTGACATTGATCACATAGAAATACGATCCCATGGGCAGGCTTTTCCCTCTTAAATCGGTTCCATCCCATGGTTGAGGATATCCGGGTTTTGATTTAAACACCAATTTTCCCCATCTGTCATAAATTTCAACGACTGTATTTTGATAGTTTTCAGGAAAATCTTCGATTCGCTTGATTCTGAAATAATCGTTGTATCCATCTCCATTTGGAGTTATAATAGTAGGAACACTGCCCAGGCTTTTTTTACATGGGGATATCACAACAGTATCTTCTGATATACATCCATATTGATCCGTAACCTGAACCCTGAACGTATCAATGTTTTCACTTAATAATTCATTTTCTGTAAGGGTAATGGTTTGGTCATATGCATAGGGTTCGTTTAAATTGCTCCCTACATACCAGTCCCACATAATACCTTCATTCCCTGCATCAAGTATATATTCTTCATTGTCACAAATGGATACATCTGCTCCTAATTCAACCTCCGGTAACTGATGAACTATAAGGAATGCAGAATCTTTAAACGAACAGGTAAGTGTATCATAAGATTCTTTTACTTCTACCCATACATATCCTTCATCTCCATATTCAATATCCTGGTCTGTACTCCCGTTCATCCATAAATATTCTTCATAAGACCTGTTGGTTTGAAAAGTCACTTGTTCACCAAAACAGGTTTCTTGATCGCTGCCTATGTCTATATCAGTAGGCCCTCTAACCAATACGCTGTCATAATAAGGGAGCCCTTCACATTTTTTAACAGTATCGCCGTTTTCATTGAAAAACACATAAATTTCTTTGACCCGGATCGTATAATAACCTGTTTGCCTGGTATTCCAATTAATCTTTATGGAATCATTATATCTTAATACACTGACCTCACCTTCATCTTCTCCTTCTACATTCCAAATAAAAATAGATTTGTAAGCTGATTGAGGGTGATAATATCCTACACCCATATCTCCGGCACATACAGGAGGCAGGTTTGATGCAGGGATATCAAATGAAACAATAAGCGTTAGGCCTGCTATACAAATTAATATTTTGTGTATTATCTTCAAGGTATTACTTTATTATGCTCAACTGCAAATATAATTAAATACAGCCTGCTGATAATGTATCGAACAGGCTGTATTTGGTGTCATGACATACTGGTTTTTAGTTGTTGAAGTCATTAGGTAAGTAGTATAATGGGCCGGTATCTGGTGCAGGGAATATGATATATGTGATCATATCTGTGTCTCCTGCTGCATTTGGAGTATAATATGTATATTCCTGGTCATTCGATCCATCTTTGGTTGTTAAATCAAGGAAATCTGATTTACGGGATATTTTATCGCTTATCCCATTTTGGTTTGTTGCATCAAGTGTGTTATCAAAAGCAAACCTGTACTGGGTAATCTGGTTTCCTACAATACCAATATTATATGGCATTAATGTTACATCATCGCCAGAAGTAATGGAGATTTGAACAATTGTGTCAAACGATTCTCTAACATTTGCATCAATCGTTTGGTCGGAATTAAGGGTGTCAACAGAGATGTCTAACCTGAATTTTAATGTTCCGCCTCCTACTCCGTTATCTGCAATATTCGACAGGGTAATGGTTTGACTTTCACTTCCTTCACATATTCTCACAGTATCATCATCTGTTGCATCAGAAACGGTAAAGTCAGGTTGGGCTACAACAGCCACTCTCACCAGACTGGTATCACCGACACAACCAGTTGCAGACTCCTCTCTTACAAAAAGAGTATCTACATTGTCTGCATTGTCAGACCATGTTACATCAACATAGGGCCCTTCTCCTTCTCCGCCGCCAGCTTGATGAGTAACCTGTGATCCCACTGCAGCACCTGAATTGATCCACCATGTCCATACTGATTCAAGATTTTGCGCAGCATTTGTCAGACTTGTGTCATACGCGCCTGCAAAATTTTCATTCAATACGGCATCAGGTTCAACCCAGTAAGGGATTATAGCGCCATCGGTAATTGTGTCTATTGTTGATGGCTCCTGTTCCATGTGTGTCCATGGCGGATCTGCTTGCATCTCAGATACAGCAAAGATTGTAAATGCCATGGCTAAGCCTGTTTTTAAAATGTTTAGTTTTTTCATGATGTAATAAATTTTGATTTGAAAATTTAAAAATTTTTGTTTGTAATGGATTATACGATAAAAAAAGATAAAAGTTTAATATTTAATGAAAAAACCAAACAAATATTTAAATATGTTTATGTTTAGATGTGTTGTTGTTCGATGAATATAACGCAACTTTTTAAAATAGAATCAATCATAAAACAAAAGGGATAGGGTTTTCCCCGGCTTTTTTTTCAAAATTATTATTGCATCAACAATTATTTTTTCCTGAATAGATATTTGATCAATAAAATAAAGGTTCCAAACCCGATTTTCAAAATCCTGTGAATATAAAAAAAGGGAATGAGCACCGGAATTGAAGGATATTTTCTTTTGATAAACCCAATTGATGGCAATAACATTGAAATGAAATACTTAATACTGTCAGAAACGTTTAATTCCCTGATGGATGAGATATGATGAGAACGGTCAATTTTTTTATCTCCATTAAGATGCATGGTGAAAATGGCTTGTATATTGGGAGGTACTTTAATCTTTTCATCAAGCAATTCAGAAGGGATTGAAGCCTGAAAACAGTTATGTGCAAGAGACATAATGCATTTTATTTCATTGCTTGCTTTTGTAGATGTATAAATTTCCTGAAACCTTAAATAATTGATTGCATTAAGATTAAAATTAATGAATTCAATAATATCAACAAACCATATCAGTTTTATTTTCCCTTTTTTTAAATGATTGTATAGATGCACACAGAGGCTATATAAAAACCATTCTTTATCAAGAATATGAACCGGCGTGTTATATAATTGATAGGGTTCTGCAACTTGCCAAAGCATGTCAGCATTGACTTGTTCGTGTGAATAATCATCAACAATATTGGTATGGAATTCAATCAATACACCATTGTAAATAAATCCCGGAATATGACGATGTTTCTTTCTAATAAACTTTATATTTCCTTCTTTCAGAGATTTGGCATTCCATTGATTCATGATCATGTCAATTTTTGGAACATCGTTGGGGCGGATTAAAATGTCAATATCAACCATTGGCCGCAAGCCAATATCTTTATATAATAAATCAGCCAGTACAGTGCCTTTAAGCGCTATGTGTTCAATGTTATAGCGGATTAATGTTTTGTGAAGTTGTTTAAATGTGTTAAGAATCTTAAGATTACGAAATATCAATTGTTCCCGGAGATTTTTTATTTTTTTGAATTGCTCAGAAGGAAGGGAATGGATAAGCTCGTGAAAAGCCAAGTGATGATAAAACAGGGGAATAAGACTGTTTTCTTTGAAATATTGGATTAATTTGTCCCAATCTTTTATTTCGTCAATATATTTTTTTAGCTTTTCCCTGTCTTCTTTTTCAGGGTTGGTTTTAGCAATTAATAATGTTAAGTCCTTCATTTATACAGTGGCTGTTTTATATGCTAAACATATATAAATACTATATAATTTACATCTTTTTGTTGATGGTTTTGCATAAGATTGCATTTATATTATTTTTACTTTTGTATTGATAAAAATAGTAATAAATTTTTTATTTTGAGTATGCTAAAAAAAAGAATGGTTTTTATGTTTCTCTTTTGGGTGTGGTTATTATTCATTTTTGTTGTTTCATTGTATCCCAGATTTCAACAACCAATAAATATACGGCCCCAGGATATGTTTATTAGGATTGATTATATAGAGCATTTCCTTTCTTTTTTTGTTTTAAGCGTGCTTTTTTATTTATGGAAATGCGATATTTCAAAGAATAATTTAAAAAAAACATTATGGATTTTCGCTTTATTCATTTTTGCCACTTCGTTTGTCAGTGAAGGCTTACAATACTTTATCCCGGGAAGGACGGTAAATGGGTGGGATGTTTTTTATAATATATCAGGAATGTTAGCGGGGATGTTGTTATGGCTAAACAGGGTAAAAAAAAGACGCTCTATTCAAAATATCGGTTGATTTGAAAATATTGACTATCATTTGCCAATGAAAACACGATAAAAAACCAAAGCTCAAAATATATTTTTTAGATTTTGTCCGGTTATCCGCATTTGGAAAATCCACAATTTTTACAGAACAGGCATCCTTCCTGATAAACCAGGTTTTCAGAACCACATTCATTGCATTTGCTGCCTGTTTTGGCTTTTGTTCCGTCCGGGATATATTTTTTTAATGCTCTTGATACACCATTGATCCAATTATTTATTACTTCATTATCCAGGTGAAGCGATGTTACAATATTCACTACATCTGGTAAGGGCATGCCGTAGCGTAACACAAAAGATATCATTTTAGCATAATTCCAATATTCTTTATTAAATACATGAGAAAGCCCTCCCAGAGTATTTTTGTATCCATATTTGTCAGTATATTGAAAATCATACCTGGCATTTTCGTTTTCTTTCACTTTAATGATTTTACCTTTTTTTATGGATTTAGGTATTGGAAACATTTCTTCATCTGCAATTCCAGTAAATATTTCATAGGGGTGGCCATTGTTAAGGCCTACAAATGCAATCCATTCTTCCTGGTTATTTTTAAACCTGATGATTTCTGCATCGAGTACTGTAGGCCGTTTTTTGGGTTTTAGAATTTGTCCTTCCTGGTTTTGTTTTTCTTTTTTACCGGAGATCAATACACCAGACCTGGAACCTTCGCGGTAAACCGTTACACCTTTACAACCGCTTTTCCATGCTGTAACATACAGTTCTCCTACAAGTTCTTCAGATGCATCTTTGGGCAGGTTGATGGTAACGCTGATTGAATGATCTACCCATTGCTGGATGCGCCCCTGCATTTTTACTTTATTAATCCAGTTGACTGTTTGAGAAGTCGCCTGATAATAAGGAGATTGTTTAACCAATTCATCAATGGCTGTGTCATCGTATTGTTTAACGTCATCAATATTGTATTCATTGATTTTAAGCCAGTCAATAAATTTATGATGAAATACATTATATTCTTCCCATGTATCCCCTATTTCATCGGTAAATACAGCATTTACATTCGGGTCATTGGGGTTGACTTTTCTTCTTCGTTTGTACACTGGTGAAAAAATAGGTTCGATTCCTGATGTGGTTTGTGTCATCAGGCTGGTCGTGCCGGTGGGTGCGATGGTGAGTAAAGCAATATTTCTTCTTCCATGCTTTATCATATCATTATAAAGGGAGCTGTCACGTTCTTTTAAACGGTTAATAAACGGATTCTCTTTTTCGAGTTGAGGGTCATATATTTCAAAGCTGCCTCTTTCTTTTGCAAGGTCAACCGAAGAACGATAAGCTTGCAGTGCCAGTGTTGACTGTACCTCTTCTGAAAAATCAATGGCATTTTCTTCTCCGTACCGTAAATTTAATCCGGCCAGCATATCTCCTTCGCCGGTGATCCCAATTCCTGTTCTACGCCCTTCTATGGCTTTAATTTTTATTTTTTCCCATAACTTACGTTCTACTCTTTTGATTTCTTCATCTTCCGGATCGCTGGTTATTTTTTCAAGAATGTTATCTATTTTTTCCAGTTCAAGGTCAATTATATCATCCATGATTCGCTGTGCATAGCTTACATGTTTTTTAAACAGGTCAAAATTAAATTTAGCTTTGGATGTGAATGGCTGTTCAACATAACTGTACAGGTTGATGGCTAATAATCTGCAGCTGTCGTAAGGGCATAATGGTATTTCACCACAAGGGTTGGTGGCTGTAGTTTCAAACCCATATTTTTTATAACAATCCGGGATGGACTCACTGGTTACTGTATCCCAAAATAAAATCCCTGGTTCGGCTGATTTCCAGGCATTTTTATATATTTTTTCCCATAATTTTCTTGCATTTACTTCTTTTGTATACATAGGCTTTTCAGCATCAATGGGATATTGTTGTACATATGTTTTATTATTGACAACTGCATCCATAAATTCATTGTCAATTTTTACCGAAACATTGGCTCCGGTAACTTTTCCTTCACTTAATTTAGCGTCTATAAAACCCTCTGCATCAGGATGCTTTGTTGATATTGTAAGAATGAGTGCGCCTCTTCTTCCATCCTGGGCTACTTCCCTGGTGGAATTGGAATACCTTTCCATGAACGGTACAACACCAGTAGAGGTCAATGCGCTATTCAAAACCGGCATTCCTTTGGGACGAATGTGTGATAAATCATGTCCCACACCTCCCCTGCGTTTCATTAATTGCACCTGCTCCTGGTCAATTTTCATAATCCCACCGTATGAGTCTGCTTTTCCTTCATTGCCTATTACAAAACAATTTGATAAAGAGGCAATTTGTTTTTTGTTTCCAATACCACTCATCGGGCCTCCTTGCGGAACAATATATTTAAAGCCTTTTAATAATTGGAATATTTCTTCTTCTTCAATCGGATTGGGATAATTTTTCTCTATCCTGGCAATTTCTTTAGCTAAACGTCTGTGCATATCATCAGGTGTGGCTTCATATAATTTGCCATCGGAATCTTTTAAGGCATATTTATTAATAAATACCCTGGCAGCTAATTCATCGCCATTAAAATATTGAAGCGAACACTCGAATGCTTCGTCATATGTATAAAGCTTTGTTTTGGATTGTTTTTTAACCAATTTATTTTCAGTTTTTTTATGTTCTTCGGCACGTTTTTTTTCTTGGGTAACCACATCCTTTGTATCCATATATTTTTAGCTTTAAAATTTTTTTAAATTTAAAATTGCATGCAAGTTATGAATACTTGATTTATCAAACCATATCAATACAACTTGACTTATCAACATTTTTTAATAGTTATCAACGGGTTTTGTAAAAGACTAAAAATCAGTATCCTGTGTTTTTTTGTCATAACTTTGCAAGTTCATGGCAAAAAAGCCTTTTGACAGGCTCTATTTAGAGCCCGTCCATAAAGTCACTTTTTTGCGATTAAAGCACCAAATC
>CAYMKE010000038.1:0-17383 GCA_964390955.1 uncultured Bacteroidales bacterium
GTTTAGAGGTTTAGAGGGCGTGTGGGATAGGGGTGTGTTTCCCCTTATATCCTCTATATCCTCTATATCCTCTATATCCTTTATACCTTTCCTTCCCTTTTATAATCATGGGCGTGTGTGTTAAATACCTTATCATGGGCGGTTCATCTGTTTTGTCTATTATTTCTGCATTTCCTGTAAAGAGGTAATCCGTTCTTTTAAAACGCTGATTTCCCTGTTTGCATCATCGCGTTTTTTGTATTCTTTTTGTATCACATTTTCAGGTGCATTATTAACAAATTTTTCATTTTCAAGTTTTTTCATAACAGAATATAAAAAACCAATCTTATGATTCAATTGTTCCTCAACTTTTTTAATTTCTTCTTCAACATTAATGTTTTTTTCCAAGGGAATATAATATTCTGTTGCATTAATAATGAATGATGCAGCACCTGCAATTTTATCATCGGTTAATTTAATTTCACACAAGTTTGCCAGTTTGCACGTTACAGCATCAAATTCATCATGATATTTTTCAGGAGTCGTGTTTACATAAAGTATAAGATGTTCTTTCCGTGGCAAATCATGTTCTGTTCGTACATTTCTTACAGAAGTCACAACAGACTTCACGATGTCGAATTGTTCCAACACCTCATTATTTACCGGTATTGACACCGGCATTTCAGATAGCATGATGCTTTCATTTTCTTCCCTCTTTTTAATCAATTGCCATAGCTCTTCAGTGATAAATGGCATGAACGGATGAAGTATTTGTAATGTTTGTTCAAACAATTCAATGGTCTGATCGTAAGTGAATCTGTCTATTTTGTTGTTTCCTACAGGTTTTAAAAGCTCAAGATACCACGAAGAGAAATCTTCAAAGAAAAACCGGTAGATTTTCATCAATGCTTCTGAAAGCCGGTATTTATTATAATCTTCTTCAATGCCTTTCAACAGGGCATTTTGTTGTTCTTTAAGCCATTTAATTCCTGAACGGGCGCTTACGGGTTGTTGAATTGTTTCGTCCACATTCCAGCTATTTACCAGGCGAAACGCGTTCCATATCTTATTACAAAAATTTCGTCCTTGTTCTGTAAGGTTTTCATTAAATAATAAATCGCCACCAGCAGGAGAACACAGTAAAATACCAAAGCGAATGCCATCGGCGCTGTATTTCTTAATGAGGTCTAAAGGGTCTGGTGAATTGCCGAGCGACTTAGACATTTTTCTGCGTTGTTCATCTCTTACTATTCCTGTAAAATAAACATTGTTGAATGGTTTTTCATTTTTATATTCATATCCTGCCATGATCATCCTTGCTACCCAAAAAAATAATATTTCTGGGGCAGTCACAAGGTCTTGTGTTGGATAATAATAATTGCATTCTTCATTATCCGGATCAAGGATGCCATTGAAAACTGTAATAGGCCATAACCATGAAGAAAACCATGTATCCACCACATCTTCATCTTGTCTGATGTCATTTTGTGTAAGATGATGAAAATCGTCTCCCTTTTGATGAAACAAATCAAGGGCTTCATCAAATGACCGTGCAATGACAAATGAATTATCGGGTGCATAATAAACCGGAATTCTTTGCCCCCACCATAATTGACGTGATATACACCAGTCTTTTATATTTTCCATCCAATGTTTGTAGGTATTTTGAATATTTTTGGGAAAGAAACGGATATTTTCATTCATTACATTTTTTAATGCAGGTTCTGCTAATTCTTTCATTTTCACGAACCATTGCATGGACAATCGCGGTTCAATAACAGCGTCTGTTCGTTCTGAAAAACCTACTTTATTAATATAATCTTCGATTTTAACAACATGTCCTTCTTCTTTTAATTTCTCAGTCACCAGTTCACGTGCTTTAAACCTGTCGACTCCAATAAATATTCCCGCGTTATCGGCCAGGGTACCGTCATTATTGAGGATATCTACAATTTCCAGGTTATGTTTTTGTCCAATCCGGTAATCATTTTCATCATGTGCAGGTGTAATTTTTAAAACACCGGTACCAAATTCCGGGTCAACATATTCATCTTCAATAATTGGGACTTCCCTGTTTACAAGGGGTACTACTGCATGTTTTCCTTTTAGATGCCGGTAGCGTTCATCATTGGGGTTTATGCATACGGCTGTATCTCCCAGGATGGTTTCCGGCCGGGTTGTTGCAATGGTTACCCATTCATCATTTCCTTTAATTTTATACCGTACATGATACAATTTAGAATTTACCTCTTTGTAGTTTACTTCTTCGTCGGAAAGTGCCGTTTGTGCCTGGGGATCCCAGTGGACCATGCGTAACCCCCGATATATTTTCTTTTTATTGTACAGGTCAATAAATACTTCTATCACGCTTTTATACATATCGTCATCCATAGTAAATTTTGTGCGGTCCCAGTCGCAAGAGGCTCCGAGCTTTTTAAGCTGTTCTAAAATAATGCCCCCATTGTGCTCTTTCCATTCCCATGCATATTTTAAAAATTCTTCGCGTGTAAGGTCTGATTTTTTAATGCCTTTTTGTCGTAATGAATTCACTACTTTAGCCTCAGTTGCAATGGATGCATGATCAGTGCCTGGTACCCAACAAGCATTTTTACCTCTCATCCGTTCACGCCGGATCAGGATATCCTGAATTGTATTATTTAACACATGGCCCATGTGCAGTACACCGGTTACATTCGGAGGGGGGATTACAATGGTATAAGGTGTCCGTTCGTCAGGCACAGAGCGGAACATTTTTTTTTCAATCCAATATTGATACCACTTATTCTCAATCTTCGATGGGTCATACTTTGCAGAAATAGTCATAGTTAGTATTGATTTTATGAATAACGGCGTAAAAATAAATAATTATTCTTAAAATAAATTGAGAGTAATTTTAAATAACAATCAAATTTTTAATAATAAATTGAAGCCTTTTTTTGTTATTTATTATTACTTTTGTTTAGTAGATAAAAATTAATGTTAACCAAATAATTTTATATTAATCATGAAAAAATCAATATTATCACTTGGTGTTTTTGTGGCCCTGGCATTTACGCTGGGCTTTAATGATCCTTCGGAAGGCAATGAAGACGGCCCAACAATTGAATTTGAAAAGACAGTTCATAATTATGGAAAAATTCCTCACAATGGTGATGGGGGTTGTATCTTCGTATTTAAAAACACAGGGAGTAAGCCATTGATATTGAACAACGTGCGTTCTTCCTGCGGTTGCACTACACCTAAATGGCCAAAAAACAAACCAATAAATCCGGGAGAAAACGACACGATAAATGTTCGATATAATACACGCATTGTAGGTAACTTCACAAAATCAATTACTGTATACTCCAATGCAGTTAATAAATCTCCGGTGCGTCTTACAATCAAAGGACAAGTAATAAAAGAAAAAGAATAAAAATATACAATAAAAAATGCCACTGAATTCAGTGGCATTTTTTTTTATTTATGGGTTTCTGCAAATTTCTTTATGCTTGCCTTAAAATTGCTCATTTACATCATTTTTTTGGCCAATTGCTGCTTGTATTATTCATAGTCGGGATATAACAGGTATTTTTTTCTGATTTTCATAAATTGGGTTAACTCTTTTCTCCAGCTTTCCCGAATTATTTTTTCCGATAGATTTTGTTCGATTTGCTCCCTTAGAATCCCTGTGCCGGTCAACTTTTCAAAGAACGAATTAAAAAAATCTTGTTGTTCCGGAAAATGTTGATATGTTTTAATTAACCACTTCAATTGAATACATTTATTGTTTTTAAGTGAGTCCAACGGGATGTCTCTTAGATCAATCCCCCTGCATTTCTGTCCCTTGTGTTTGGGATGAAGAGATTTACCCGGAATGCTTTCAGGTGTAAAATGAAACTGTCCGAATTTAAGATCAGGATGCCCGAATATTTCAAAAGGTGCAGGTGTCCCCCTTCCAGCACTTATTTTTGTTCCCTCGAATAATCCAAGTGACGGATATAAATATACTGCCCGCATTGTTTGTAAATTTGGTGAAGGATCATGAGGCAGTTCATAATAATCGGAATGGGTATAGTTTTCACAAGATATCCATTGCAATTGACATTTTTTTTGTCCTTCGAGCCAGCCTTCTTCATTAATCATATGGGCATATTCGGCAATAGTCATGCCATGTACTATTGGGACAGGATGCATGCCAACAAATGAGCTGTATTGTTTTTTTAATACTGGCCCGTCAACATAAAATCCATTGGGATTCGGCCTGTCAAGAACCAAAAACTGAATATTCCATTCAGCACATGCAGACATGACATAATGCATGGTGGAGATATAGGTGTAGAATCTTACACCTACATCTTGTATATCAAATATAATGATATCAAGGTCTGCAATGTCTTTTTTTTGAGGTTTCCTGTCTTTTCCATACAGTGAAACGATCGGTATTCCTGTTTTTTCATCAACATATCCGTTCCATTTTTCACCTGCATCTTTCACTCCCCTGAAACCATGCTCAGGGCTAAATATTCTGATAAGATTAATGCCTGCAGCAACCAGGGTGTCTTTTATATGAGTTTGCCCAATCATTGAACTATGATTGGCAACCAACCCTATTCGTTTGTTTTCAAGTAAAGGAAAATAAAGTTGAATTCTTTCTGCACCAACAATAATTTTATTTTCATTAATATTGTTATTTTGCTGGCATGTACAATCAGAAAATACAGTTAAACAATATAACAGTATAAAAAATGTTTTTTTCCGATACATAACTAAATAAGATAAAAGTCGTTTAAATATTAAATCCTTCATTAAACAATATAAAACAGGTTTTCAATGCACAAAATTATTATTTTTGTGGAAAACACATTAAATTAACTAAGATTTGAAATTTGAATTATTTATAGCAAGACGGTTAAATTCTTCAAAAGAAAACAAAAATACCATTTCAAAGCCCATTATCAGCATTGCTATTGTTGGGATCGCACTTGGTATAGCCGTGATTATTATTTCCATTGCCGTTGTGACGGGATTCAAGGAACAAATAAGAAACAAAGTTATTGGATTTGGTTCACATATTCAAATCGTAAATTATGATTCGAATAATTCCTTTGAAACCAATCCTATAGTTAAAAACGATACTGTATTGCAAAAAATCAACACCATTAAAGGTGTTGAGCATGTTCAGACATTTGCTACAAAACCGGGGATTATAAAGACAAAGGATAATATACAGGGAGTTGTATTAAAAGGAGTAGACCCTCAATTCAACTGGGATTTTTTTGAACAAAATATTGTAAAAGGGAACATATTTCAAATATCAGATGACACTACCACTAACAAAATTATTATATCCCAAACTATTGCAGATCTTTTAAAATTAGAAACAGGCCAGGATATTGCCATGTTTTTTGTACAGGACCCTCCGCGCCTGCGCCGGTTTACTATTTCCGGCATTTATAATACAAGCCTCAAAGAATTAGACAAATTGTTTGTTCTTTGTGATATTAAACATATTCAAAAATTGAATAATTGGACAGATAACAAAATAAGCGGTTATGAAATTTTAATCAGCGATTTTGAAAGGCTTCAAAACACATACAAAAAAGTGAATGATAAAGTCGGTTTTTCGCTTGATAAACGTGGCGCTCAACTCAGAGTGATTCCAATTGACCATAAATATCCGCAGATATTTGACTGGTTAAATTTATTGGATTTGAACGTAAGTGTCATTCTTATATTAATGATGGTCGTTGCCGGGATAAATATGATTTCGGGACTGCTCATCATCATTCTTGAGCGAACCAATATGATCGGATTGCTAAAAGCAATGGGAAGCGAAAACTTTAAAATCAGAAATATTTTCCTTTACCAGGCCGGATTTGTTGTTTTGAAAGGTTTATTTTGGGGAAACATAATCGGACTAGCAATTTGTTTGATACAACAACAATTTCAAATTATCACATTGAACCCGGATACTTATTATCTAACTGTTGTACCTATAAATTTAAATATTATCCATATTATTGCATTAAACGTTGGAATGCTGATAATGGTACTGGTCATGTTATTGCTTCCGTCACTTATTATTTCCAGAATCAGCCCCATGAAAACAATACGTTTTGAATAGTATTTTATTTCTTTTTTATTTCTTTTTTGATCTTTTTTTGTGTTTTGGATAAGTCCTCTTTAAAGTTATATTTCCAGTCTTTCATTTTTTTGTCTAAAAGCCCTCTTGTTTCTTCAGATTCAGATAATTCCAGTTCATTATAATAAAGCATTTTTTGTTCCATTTTATCAATCCTCTTTCGAATATATTTAACGAGCACAACACATATTACAATTAATGTTAACAATAATATACCCGAAATGATTAAAAATGTAATATAATATTTTTTCATGGTTGTTTGGGCTGTATTAAATTGCTCATCCTGTTTGTTTTTTAATGATTGCAATTGATGATTCAAACAGAGTACTGAATCCTGCATTGATAAATTTATTTTTTGGGTGGCTTTTTGTTGTTGATAAAGACTATCAATTGATTGTTTATGTTTTCTTAAGGAAAACTCTAGTCGTTCTTGTATTTTAGATTGCTGTATCTGAATATCCTGCAATTTATTTTCGATTTTCTTAATTGGATTTGATTGGTTTGGTTTCTCTTGACATTCAACAATTTCTATCTTTATAAAGATCAAAATGATTATGGTCAGAAAATAAATTATTTTTGGCATCAGTTTATTGTTTAATTATAAATTCTTGAAATTTAAAAAAAGACGGTTCAAATAGAACCTGGATTGTGACTTTTGGCTTTCTTTTTCTTTTATAATCATCTATTTGACATAAAAAATGACATAAAAGGCACATCTTTGATTTATTATTATTTGAATGCAATTTAATTTTTTTTGTTTACATGTATGTTAAATTTTAGGTATATTTATTGCATAATGTAGTTCCATAAACACAGGTATTCATCGGATAACTTTGAACTAAGCATGATAGAACTCACGTATGACTTTTTTTTAAAAAATTAAGATGAAGATAAAATTTACTATTTCTACAATATTTTTTTTGGCTTTATTCATATCCTGCATATATGGGCAGGATAAGGAGAAACAAAACAATAAAGAAAAGCAGGAATATAAAAAGCTTTATTGGGGTTTTTATTTTGATCAGCTGACCACAATAACATTCGGGCATCAGATACAAATCCAATTAGCTCCATTTGGTGGATACAGGTTTACAAAGGATTTTTCTGCAGGGCTTGGTGCAAAATACATCTATTTTCATGCTCCAGCTGTTGATGCTCATAGTTATGGCGGGTTTGGATTTACACGCTATGTTTTTTTAAAACAGATTCACAAACATTTACCAATAGATATTTTTGCCCATGCAGAGTATGAGCTTATTAATGCAAAAAAACGACTGGATGCTAACCAGCGAAATTTTCAGTCTTTTTATTGGCTTGGCGGTGGTTTGAAATTTTCTTTAGGAGGAGACAGATCTGTCAATTTAATGGCATTATGGAGTATAATATCCGTTGATCCAAATCTTGAGAGACATTCATTCAGGATATCATTTATTTTTTAAATGCTTGTCTTTATTCTAAATTACCTGCTATTATTTCATGAAATGTATCCAATTGAAAATAATTATTTGCTAATTCCAGCAATTTATCCGATGAGACTGCCCTGATCCTGTCAACAATATCCTGAAAATAATGGTATGGTAATCCGAATTTAACCAACAGGTTCAGGCTATCTGAAATTCCATGTATCCCATCTGTCATACGCATCACTGAACCGATCAGATAATTTTTAACAATCAGTAGTTCTTCTCCTGGTACAGACTCATTAAGCAATATATTTATTTCTTTATATATTTCATCAATCGCTTTTCGTGTTACATGAGATCCTGTTTCAGATACGATTACAAAATACCCCGACTTTTCCAGTGAATTAATTATGCTGCCAACACCATAAGTATAGCCTTTGTCTTCACGGATATTTTTCATTAAACGGCTGCCAAAGTATCCGCCCAAAATAGCTGTTAAAACCTGCATTTCAATGTAATCAGGATGATGACGGGTAAATAATTTTTTACCTATTCGTATTCCACATTGCACAGCGTCTTTCTTTTTTACATAATGTCTTTGTTCTGATGAATGTGTTTCCTGCAAAGTGATTTTTTTATGTATCCCTTGTTTTTGAAATCGTCCAAAGTGGTACTGAACCAGTTCTAAAATATCGTCCGGCAAATCGCCTGTAATAATAATATGACAATTTGAAGGAATATAAAATTCATTGAAAAAATCTACCAGGTCTTTTCTGCTGATTTTTTCAAAATCACGATATTCAAGCGCTTCTCCATATGGATGTGTATCTCCATACAAGACATTAAAGAATTTTTTCCGGGCTATGTATTTTACTTCTTGTTCCTGGATTAAAAAATGCTGTTTTTCCTGGTTAACAAGGATATTTAATTCTTTTTCAGGGAATACGGGATCGTGGATCATTTCACTCAAAAGCGGGAAAAGGTCGGAGCAAAATTTTTTGAGAGTGGTCAACCCGGCCACTGCACGGTCTTTATCCGATTCCGTGTGCATATTGGCTCCATAATGATCAAGGATTTCTGAAATTTTTTCTGAACTGTATGATATTGTACCTTCTTTAAGCATTGAATTGGTTATTGCAGCAATGAGTGGTTTGGGCTGATAGAATGAACCGGCTTTAAATACAATGTCAATTTTTACTGAATTTTGGCCTGTTTTTAACATATACAACGGTATTCCATTTGACAATATATGTTTTTGCGGAACAGGAAATTTAATTTTTTCCGGCACCTGAAAATAAGGGGTGGCAATTCTATCAGGCATATTATTTGGTTTTTGAATGATAGTACAAAGTGCTGCAATTTTGTGGTTTAAATACATTGTTTGCTGTTTGTTGAACTTGTTCCGGGGTCACTGAACGGTAATTTTCAACTTCATGATTGATAAATCCGGCATCTCCCAGGAGTTCATAAAAAGAAAGATGAATGGCTCTGTTTTGTGTTTCAGTATTATTATAGATATGATTTGCTTCAAATTTATTTTTTACTTTTTCGAGTTCTTTGCCTTCCGGTAATGATGTTTTCATTTTTTCGATTTCTTCTGAAATAGCTTCATCGGCGTCTTTCATAGAAACATTTTTATTCAATTTTCCTGAAAATACAAATAAACCTTCTTCAAGTTCTCCGGATATATAAGCATCTAATTGGTAAAACAATTTCTTTTGTTTAACCAATGATTGATATAGTCTCGAAGAATTTCCATTACTTAAGATATCAGAAATCATATCCGTAGCATAAAAATCAGGATGGTTTCTTGAGCACATATGATATACTTTATACATAGCATCAAAAGGAACATCCCGTTCTACATTCAAATACTGTTCATTTTTTTGCAACGGTTCTTTTGCTATGGTGTTGGCTGGTATTGAGCGATTTGGAATCTCTCCAAACCATTTATCGGCAAGTGCCAGGACATGATCAATTTCCACATTTCCTGACACGGTTAATATAGCATTATTTGGTGCATAGTGCGTATAAAAAAACTGTTTTACTTCCTGAAGTGTTGTATTTTCAATATGACTGATATTTTTCCCGATTGTTGGCCATTGATACGGATGTACTTTGTACGCCAGGGGCCTGAGCAAAAGCCATACATCGCCATAAGGACGGTTTAAATATCGTTGTTTGTATTCTTCAATGACCACATTTTTCTGTACATCTAATTTTTGTTGAGAAAAGTTTAATCCGAGCATTCTGTCTGATTCAAGCCAGAATGAAATTTCAAGATTGGCTGCCGGCAATGTCATATAATAAGAAGTGAAATCATTATTTGTGAATGCATTATTAGTACCTCCGGCCTTTTCTAAAGGGGTGTCGAATGACGGGATATTAAGAGATCCGCCAAACATCAGGTGTTCAAATAAATGTGCAAAGCCAGTCCGCTCAGGTGATTCATGCTTTGACCCCACATTGTATAAAAGGTTTACAGCTGCAAGCGATGTTGAACTGTCACTGTTAATGATCACACGTAACCCGTTGGTCAATGTTTCTGTATGGAATTTAATATTCATTTTTCTTTTTATAGACTGACAATTTATTGACCACAAACATAATTATTATTTTTTAATTGTTTTATTTTTTTGTGGTTACAAAATATTTTATCGTCAAAATTTATTTTATTGAATTTTTTTGAAGGATTTTCATTGTAATGCTTTATACTTGCGTCGAGAAAAAATCCATTGCTTTTTTAATATTTCAATTTATTATGATTAATATTTCTCCATGGGGAAGGTTTTTATTATGGAGGTCAAAACATATAGATGACCGTCAGTTCATCAATATGTTGAGTGTTGTCATCGGGTTGGGTGTAGGATTTGCTGCAGTAATAATAAAAAACCTGGTACACTATCTTCGGATGTTTTTGGTTGAAGGGCTTCATGAAGAATTTAATAATTATTTATATATCATTTATCCTTCCATTGGTATTTTTCTTACAATATTGCTTATTCGTTTTGTTATAAGGATGGATGTGGGGCATGGTGTTCCAAAGGTATTATATGCCATATCAAAACAATCAAGTAAAATAAAACGTCATAATTTGTTTTCATCCATACTGACCAGTGTTTTAACCGTGGGCTTTGGAGGTTCAGTAGGACTGGAGGGGCCGACAGTTGCTACAGGTGCCGCGGTTGGTTCAAGTGTCGGGGAACGGTTACATTTGAATTACAAACAACGAACTACACTTATAGTATGTGCATGTGCTGCTGCGATGTCAGCTATCTTTAAATCGCCAATTGCATCTATTGTATTTGTTCTTGAAGTCATTATGTTCGATTTTTCAACGGCATCATTGGTTCCCATTCTAATTTCTTCAGCAACAGGAGCTCTTACATCTTACATGTTCCTTGGGAAAGATGTGCTACTTCCTTATACCATTAATGAACAGTTTCAGATGGAAAACCTGGTGTATTACATAATTCTTGGGGTTTTTGCCGGGCTTGTTTCACTGTACTTCACTAAAGTATATCAATTTACTGAAGAGGCTTTCAGGAAATTTAAAACATGGTATATAAAGCTCATTTTAGGAGGCATCATATTGGGTTTGTTAATATTCCTTTTTCCTTCACTCTATGGCGAAGGCTATAATTCAATCAATAGCATTCTGCATAACGATTACAGCTACCTGTTTGAACACAGCATTTTTTACTCAATAAAAGATAGTATTTTTACTTTTTTAGGGGTCATAATATTGGTGATTTTTTTTAAAGCATTTGCCACCTCAATCACCTTTGCAAGCGGAGGGGTTGGTGGCATATTTGCCCCCACCCTGTTTCTGGGAGCACACGTCGGATTGTTTTTTACTATGTTTTTAAAATATTTTAATATTTCCCTTCCACAAAGTCATTTTGCTTTAATAGGCATGGCAGGATTAATATCAGGAATCCTTCATGCACCACTTACAGGAATTTTTTTGATTGCCGAAATAACAGGTGGTTATGAACTATTTCTTCCGCTTATGATATGCTCAACTATTTCATTTATAACCATCCGTTTATTTGAAAGCAATTCGGTCTATACTTATCAGTTGGCACGAAGAGGCGAGTTAATGACGCACGATAAAGACAAAAAAGCATTGCTTATGATGGATGTGGGGAAAGTAATTGAAAAAGATTTCAATTCCATAACACCTGACGCTTCACTGGGCGATTTGGTTAAAGTTATCAGGCATTCTCAACGAAATATTTTTCCCGTTGTAAATGAAGAGAATAAGTTTTTTGGAATCATTAAACTTGACCATGTCAGGCATATTATGTTTGATAAAGAAAAATATAACACCTTCTTTGTAAAGGATATGATGTATATGCCCGAATTCATTATTACCCCGCAGGATTTAATGAGTAATGTGGTCAAAAAATTTCAGCAAAGCAACAGATTTACCATTCCTGTGCTTGCAGAAGGAAAATATTATGCAGGCTTTGTATCAAGAGCCAAATGTTTTTCAGCATATCAAAAAATGATCAAAGATCTATCAGAAGATTAAACTATTACATTGATCCGTTTTGCAAAATATGATATAACTTCTCATAATTTAAAATATCAATTATTTTTCCTTTTACGTCTATTATTCCAAGCCTCTTAAACTCAGTAAGTACCTTAATAAAATTCTCCCTGCTTATTCCAGAAAATTGAGCCAAATCTTTCCTGGATACCAACACGTTAAAACTATCTTTTTTGAATACTTGTTCACCTAAATAAATGAGTGTGTTTGCTACTTTTCCATAAATATTGTTATGTGTATGTGTGAATTCTTTATTTTGTAAAAAATCAGCCCATTGAGATGATTCTTTGATGAGTTCAAGAAAAAAATTACTATTATGCAATAAAATACTTTTAACAATATCAATATCAATATAATATATAACACTATCGTCCAAAGCAGTTAATGAAAAAACATGATATTTATTGGACAGCATAGCTGGCAATCCTGCAAAACTCCCCGGGGGTATCAAATTGGTAATATAATCTTTATCCTGAAAACAAACCTGGTTTTTTAGTATTCCGGAATAAACATATACAACATGGGTAATATTTTCTCCCTGTTTAACGATATTATCTCCTTTAGAATATCTTACTTTTGTCTTATTGTCTTCTAATATAGTTAATTCATTATCTTTAAGACTAATAAACAAACTATTATATGAACAAAAGCCCTCTTCTTGTTTTATATTTAATACTTGTTCAATATCCATATTTTGAACGAATTGTTTTTTTAAGTTAATAACATTTACGATTATCCCTGAAAAAAAGTTTCATTAACTTTATTAAAAATGAGGTTCTACTACCATTTTAATAAAAATTGATTCTGATTATCATCATGTTCAACACATATATGAATAAGTCACGACTAAGGTATTCAATTTCGGGTTGAAATATCTATCTTTGTAAATATTTTAAAAGAATTCTATGAAAGAAAACAGGAACTTTTGTATAATTGCACATATTGATCATGGCAAAAGTACATTGGCAGACAGACTTTTGCAAAAGACACATACAGTTTCGGAACGTGATTTTAAAGATCAGGCACTTGATGATATGGATCTTGAAAGGGAGCGGGGGATAACAATCAAGAGTCATGCCATTCAAATGGATTATGAATACAAGGGAAAAGAATATTGTTTAAATCTGATTGATACTCCCGGACATGTTGATTTCACATATGAAGTTTCCCGTTCCATTGCAGCATGTGAAGGTTGTCTTTTACTTGTTGATGCCTCCCAGGGTGTACAGGCACAAACGATATCAAACCTTTATCTGGCACTTGAACATGATTTGGAGATTATTCCTGTCGTCAATAAAATTGATCTTGATTCGGCAAAACCTGACGAAGTAAAAGATCAAATTGTAGAACTTTTAGGATGTACCAAGGAAGAAATATTGGAATCAAGTGCCAAAACCGGAAAAGGAATTGAAGAAGTGTTTAGTGCTTTAATTGAGCGCATCCCTGCCCCAGAACGAAACACTGATACCCCTTTGCAGGCATTGATCTTTGACTCTGTTTTTGATGCGTACCGGGGTGTTATAGCTTATTTCAGGCTTTATAACGGTTCGTTAAAAAAAGGCGACAAAATTAAATTTATGGCTACTGATAAGGTCTATTCTGCTGATGAGATAGGAATTTTAAAATTTAAACCTGAAATTCGTAAAGAGCTTTATGCAGGTGATGTGGGATATATTGTAACCGGAATTAAATCATCTAAGGAGATCAAAGTTGGAGACACTCTGACTCACTCAGAAAACCCTTGCACAAAAGCCATTGAAGGATTTGAAGACATTAAGCCCATGGTGTTTGCAGGGGTGTATCCAATAGATGCAGACGATTATGAAGAACTGCGAAATTCAATAGAAAAACTTCAATTAAATGATGCTTCATTAACTTTTGAACAGGAATATTCAAAGGCATTGGGATTTGGCTTTCGGTGTGGTTTTTTAGGGTTGCTGCATATGGAAATCATCCAGGAACGGCTTGACCGTGAATTTAATATTGATGTCATTACAACAGTACCCAATGTCTCCTACCTTATCAAGACAAAAGATGAAAAAGAATATTATATATCCAATCCGTCAGAATTGCCCGAATCACATATTGTAAATTCAATTGAAGAGCCTTATATTAATGCCCAGATCATCACAATAAGTGATTATATAGGTTCTATTATAAAGCTCTGTGTTGACAAGAGAGGTGAATTAAAAAAACAAATATATCTTCCAAACAACAGAGTAGAAGTAATGTTTGAGATACCTTTGAATGAAATAGTATTTGATTTTTATGATAAGCTAAAAAGCATTTCAAAAGGATATGCTTCATTTGATTACCATCAGTCAGGCTATAGGCCTGCCAATCTTGTAAAATTAGATATTTTAATTAATCATGAAAGTGTAGATGCATTATCAACACTCATAAACAGAGACAATGCCTATCAATTCGGACGGGGGATTTGTCAGAAGCTTAAAGAATTGATTCCACGCCAACAATTTGAAGTAGCCATTCAGGCATCGATTGGCGCTAAAATTATTGCCCGCGAAACCGTTAAAGCATTAAGGAAGGATGTAACTGCAAAATGTTATGGCGGCGACATCACCAGAAAACGAAAATTAATCGAAAAACAAAAAAAAGGAAAGAAACGAATGCGCCAGGTAGGAAAAGTTGATGTTCCACAGGAAGCCTTTCTGGCTGTTTTAAGGATGGGAGACTGACAGCTTTGGTGGATTGTTTAGAAAATAATCCGTTCAAAGGGTTGACACCTTCATTAAACTTATGTATATTTATAGTGTATTAAAAAAAAGAATATGAACGAAGAGAGTATTTATAACAGAATAAAAGAGTTATTTGGTAAATTTGAGAATTTCAATATTTTAGAAGAACAAATAGACCTGGATCTTCAAATGAAATACTTTGATTTTTCTAAAAAAATTAAAGAAGAGGTAAAAGATGAAGATATTGATATAGATGAAATGTCAAAAGAGCTTTTTAAAAAGGGAACATCACAGGAGAAAAAAAAACGCATCCTGGCAAATCTGGCTTCTGTTGAAGACGTTTCCGCATACCGGAAATTAGAAGAATTTGCTAAAAACGCAGAAGGTGAAATGAGAAATTGGAGCATTCTCGCTTTTCAGGAAAACAGAATGCTATTACAAAGTAAATTGCTTGATGAGAACCAGGTTTTTATTTCTACCGGCCTTGGAGGAAAAGGTTCTAAATTGAGATATTTTATTGTATTAATGTCAAAATCCGGGGAGAAATTTACACCAAAACAAAGACAACTTATACAAAAAGAGTTTGAATATTCTTTAAAAGAGCATGATATAGAAATAGAAAAAATGCATTTTCATAATAATATTTCAACAATATTAGCACTTATTCCCATTGAAATTTCTGTAAAAGAAGTATTTACTTCAATAATTGATGAGTGTAATAAATATGGTAATTTTTTAATGTCCAATTTTATTGTAACCAATGTCAAACAGCTTTCATATAAAGAAATAAATCAATTTTTAGAAGAATACAGGGAAAATGAATTGAAAGACGAGAAGAAAAATAATAAGAATAAAGGCAATGAGGATGAATAGATCAAAATACAATATTGATCTTCTGAATAATAAAATACATCTGACGTGAAAGTAATTTTTATTTACATTACTTTATCTTTTATATTTTCTCAAAACAGTAAACAGAAAAATCCATCAGATTATTTTCAGGAAGATTATGAACAGGCTGTTCGTTTTTACAAAAAAAAACACAATAAACTACAAAAAATCATTCTCCAGGAAGATGCAAATGATACGTTGGTATTGTCTATAGGATTCCCTGAACTAATAAGATATTCAATATGGAGGGATATTTTAGAAACGAAAATGAACGAGCTGTTTTATATCCGGAAAGGCAAACCTGCATCAAACTTTTCAATCGGCCGTTTTCAATTAAAACCTTCTTTTATTGAAAAATTGGAGCATACCATAAGAAAAGATACCGTATTGTCCAGGCAATATAAGCACATATATCAATATCATACCAATAATACAAAGCACAAAAGAAAGAAAAGAATTGAACGTCTTAAATCCGATAAATGGCAAATCCGATACCTTGCTGTATTTACAAAAGTAATTGAAAGCAGATTTAGTGTTAATGACACAAACAATACTATGACCGGAAAAATAAAGTTTTTTTCTTCAGCTTTGAATCATGATTTTTTATGTGATTCATCTGAAATTATACAATGGAGCAATAAAAAAAGCTTTCCTTATGGGATGAAATATTCAAATCCCTTTTCCTACGCGGATGTTGCAGTCTATTTTTATAAAAAAGATTATCAAAAAATAAGTAAAAGAGGACTAAATCTTTTTTAATATCAATAAACAGAAATACAATTCATATTTTGAGATGTACAATTAAAATTTATATAGACATTGTCCATAATGTCCGATAACCCCGATACAGTCATTCTTCCTTACAGGGCAGGCTTCGTTGTGTTTGCCCCAAAATTGCTCATTTACTCAAGTAAACTGCGCGTTTGAGGCCTTCACGAGCCTCGTTACCGAACATCATGATCCAAACACTATATAGATTTATAAGAATAGGTTATTCTTTATTTTGTCCGTTTTCTTCACCATTTTGGTTATATTCAGTATGCAGGTCTTCAAAATCTACATTGGTATATTCGCTTTCTGTATTATGTTCATTATCATCATATTCATGTCCGTCGTACTGGCTATGATTTATACCTGCTTTGTTTCCATCCTTTTTTTGGTTAGATCGAATATATCCAATTGTTTCAGAGAATGCATCATCGAATTTATCGAAGTCTTCGCAATACAAAAACACTTTATATTGCTCAAAATAGTAACTTTTCCTGAAATTATTAAACCTTTTCCGGCTTTCTGTAATTGTTAGATATAGTTCATTTCTCTGGGTTGATTTAACGTCAAAAAAATAAGTCCTTTTACCCGCCCTGATGGTTTTGGAGAAAATCACTCTTTTCTTTTTCATTCTATTTTCTGATTGTCCTACTTCCATAATTTATAGTTTTTTTTACAATTAACAATTATACAAAATCAAATATACATACTTTTTTTTTATTGAAGAAATATTTACCCAATTAATTTATAATGAATGAACAAATATATGTTATTTTTTTATATTGGCATAAAAAAATTACTAAGAAGGTGTGTTTTTATTCTTTTTTTGAACTGTTTTACAAATAATAAAGGCTTATTATTTGTAATAAACGGATAAATAAAGTAATTTTGTTATATTATAACATAAATAGTGTTTGTCCATAATGTCCGCTAACTTCGTTATGCTTGCCCCAAAAATGCTCATTTA
>CAYMKE010000039.1:0-17375 GCA_964390955.1 uncultured Bacteroidales bacterium
ATGCCGGCATGTCCGCCTTTTCCTTTTATTTTAATATATAATTCGTCAGCAGATGCCATATACATTCCCGGTTTAAATCCAACCACGCCAATCGGCAGGTCAGGGTCTACATGTTGGCCAATTATTGCATCCGGTTTGATATTATTAAAAATGCCCTCTTCAAGCATTTTTTTAGCTCCACCGGGATGTTTTTCCTCGCCGGGCTGAAAAATAAGCAAAACCGTCCCATTCAATTCATGTTGTATTTCATGCAATATTTTTGCAGCTCCCAGGAGTGATGCCATGTGGATATCATGTCCGCATGCATGCATAATGCCCTTGTGTTGTGAACAATATGAAATATTTTTATTCTCCTGAACTGGTAGTGCATCCATATCAGCACGCAGTGCAATGGTTTTTGCACCCGGGTCGCGGCCTTTTATTTGACCTACAATACCGGTGCCAGCGATTCCTTTTTGGAATGGGATACCTGTCTCTTCTAATTGACGTGCGATATATTCCGATGTTTTGGTTTCATGAAATGCCAGCTCAGGGTATTGATGTAAATGCCTTCTGATGGAAATGATTTCAGTGAGGTATTGATTTGTAAGGTCAATGATATGTTGTCGTGTTATTGCCATTTTTATTTGTTTATAATTTAAGCCATTTAAGGCAAAATGCTGTTGGGGTTTATGAGGTTTATACGGGTAATAAGTATGGTGTAAGATTGAGATTTGGGCATGGAGATTCCCCCTATACTTCTATATCCTTTATACTTTTCTTTCCTTTTTACAATCATGTGTATGTGTGTCTAAAATGTGTCATGGCTCGGTTCATCTGATATTATTTTCCAATCATCATACGAATGCCTGCAATTAACATAAATATGCCAAATATTTTTTTTAAAAGTTTATCAGGCAAATGGATTGAAATAACAGATCCCAGGTAACTGCCGATAAAAAAAACAATTATCAGGATTAAGGCATATTTAATATTTACGTGGCCATTCCGGTAGTAATTATATGCACCAAGTAATCCAATCGGGGGTAACATAAAAAACAAACTTGTGCCTTGTGCTTCATGTTGTGTCAGTCCTAATAAAAGGACAAGAGTGGGTACCACGATCAGGCCTCCGCCGATTCCGAGTGAACCGCTTAATATTCCTGCAATTGTGCCTGCAATGAGTAAAATAATGATTTCGTTGGTTAATAGCATTTTTATACCCTGTTTTAACAGACAAAAATACATACAATTATTTTAATCGCAATATTTTCCTTGCTAAATTGTTTGAGAATTTATAAGGCTGTTCATTCATTTTTTTTAATTTTACCTGTTAAATTATCAGGTGTTAACATAACATAACGAGATGATAAACCTCTAAACTTTTCAACTTTTCAACTCAATCAACTTAGTAACTTAAAAACTTAGTAACTTAAAAATAAACATATGAAAGATTTTATTGTATCAGCCAGGAAATATCGCCCGGACGTATTTGATACGGTTATCGGACAAGCATCTATTACCGATACTTTAAAGAATGCTATAAAAAATAATCATGTAGCACAGGCTTTTTTGTTTTGCGGCCCCCGTGGTGTCGGCAAAACAACATGTGCCCGGATATTTGCTAAAACTCTTAATTGTCAAGATATTACAAATGAAATACAACCATGTAATAAATGCGAATCCTGTCTCGCTTTTAATGAGTCGCGTTCTTACAGTATCCATGAATTAGACGCTGCATCCAATAATTCAGTTGAAGACATCAGGAGTCTGACCGAACAAGTAAGAATTCCACCACAAATCGGGAAATATAGTATTTATATCATTGATGAGGTACACATGCTTTCACAACAAGCATTCAATGCTTTTTTGAAAACACTTGAAGAACCCCCTTCTTATGCGATATTTATTTTAGCAACAACTGAAAAACATAAAATCATACCAACAATTCTTTCCCGATGCCAGATTTTTGATTTTAACAGGATACAGGTTCAGGATATTGAAACATACCTTGAAGGCATCTCTAAACAGGAAGAAGTAGAATATGAACAAGATGCATTGAATATTATCGGGCAAAAAGCAGATGGGGCTATGCGGGATGCTCTTTCTATTTATGACCAGATATTAAGTTTTTCAGGAAAAAAGATCACTTATAAAGCGGTTATAGAACATTTGAATATTCTTGATTATGAATATTATTTTAAACTGACTGATTATTTTCTTGAAAATAATATCAATGATGCACTCCTTGTATTTAATGACATTATTAATCGTGGTTTTGATGCGCGGAATTTTATCACCGGTTTAAGTGGCCATTTCCGGGATCTTATGGTAGCCCGGCATGACGAGACGCTTCAACTTATTGAAGCAGGAGGCAATATTCGTGAGAAATATAAAATACAAGCTCAAAAATGCTCCGGGCAATTCATTTTGAAATGCCTTGATAGATTAAATCAATGCGACATTCATTATAATACAAGTTTACATAAACGCTTGCATGTTGAATTGGCCTTGATTCAGCTTTGCCGAATTACCGAAGAAAAAAAAAACGACTCCGGTGAAACCGTTGCAGAAAAAAAACAAGGTGTAGTCCCCGGTACATCTTCAAATTCCAATAAGCCCAATAATGTTTCGGAAAACAATCATAATATAGTGAGTTATAAAAAAAGCGATGGCAATGTCAGCGAAAAGCAATTGAAACATACGCCTGTTGAGTATAAAAAAACACCATCTATAAAAACGGATTATAAGCAAAAACCGGAAGAAAAAATGCAACAAGATGCTCCGGATACGGAAGAAGAATCAGTAGATAAAACCAATGAAGGTGCTTCTCATTTTTCTCAGGAAGCATTGAATAATAAATGGAATGCATTTGCTGAACTGCATAAATCAACCAAGCAGCATTTACATACTATTTTGACATCAAATACTCCTTTTTTGGATGCAGACAATAAAGTGATTTTTAATGTAGCACACGGATTACAGGAAGCCACAATAAAAGAAGTTGAAAATGAGCTGTTATCTTACCTGAGAAAAGAACTGGGAAATGACAGGATTGCTCTTGATATTCTTATAAATGAAGAAAAGGAAGAAGATAACACACAACAAAAACGCCTGTATACACCAGATGATAAATATAAACATATGAAAAATAAAAATCCTGAATTGGATGGTTTAAGAGAACAATTTAATCTTGATTTTGATTAAATAGTGTCTGTTTATAAAGTAGATTTCAAATGACAGTTGTTCTGTATTTAAGCAAATGAGCCGAATGGTCGATTCCATAATTGGGATATTGCTCTCTTTTAGAAAAGAAAAAATTAGCTTCTTTGACAGCATTGCTGTCACTATCTGAACCATGTACTGCATTTTTTGTAACCGATTCTGCGAACATTTTCCGGATGGTGCCTTCCTGAGCTCCGCTGGGATTTGTGGACCCCATTAACTTTCTGTAATCTTCAACAGCATTCTCTTTTTGAAGAACAGCAACAACAACCGGTGCCGATGTCATGAATTCAACCAGTTCATTATAAAAAGGTTTTCCTTTGTGAATACTATAAAACTCCTCTGCTTCCTCCCGGTATAATTTTAAAAATTTCATCGCAATAATTTTAAATCCTGCATCATTAATCATGGTTAAAATAGGTCCAATGTGTTCATGATTGACAGCTCCGGGTTTGATCATCGTAAATGTAAAATTCCCTGCCATTACTATATATTTTTAGTGTTTTATTAAACAAACCTCGACTATTTTTCAGATTTTATTATATTTGATATCTTATACGTGAATTATAGAAAATTGTTCAAAAATCTTCTTGTAAATTTAATGAAACTTTTGAAAAAAATCATAAAAAATGCCAAAAAAATTGTGGCTGTCGCACATTATAATCCTGATGGTGATGCGCTTGGTGCATCCCTTGCGTTGTATTTATATTTGAAAAACAAAGGCATCAATTCACATGTAATTGTTCCCAGCGAAGGTCCTCATTTTTTAACGTGGTTGCCACATTATGAAAAGGTGGTTAATTTTGAAAAACAACAAAACGAAGCTGTAAAAATAATCAAAGAAGCGGATGTAATATTTCATCTTGATTATAACTCGATTGACCGGACAAAAGCGGCAGCAGAATACATAAAACATTCAAATGCTACGATGGTGCTGATTGACCATCATCCGAATCCTGACAATACGTTTGATCTTGTTTTTTCTAATACTGAACGCAGTTCAACATGTGAGCTTTTATATGAAGTACTTGAAGTACTTGGGAAGGAATTTATTGACAACGAAATTGCAACGTGCCTTTTTACCGGGATAATGACAGATACCCTGTGTTTCAGGGTGAACTCATCCAACCCTTTAACCTTCAGGATAATTTCCAAATTATTAACATACAAAATTAATATAGAAGAAATTTATAATAAAATTTATGATAATTTTTCACCGGACAGAATGCGGCTGCTTGGACATTGTTTGAGTCATAATTTAATGATAATGAAGGAATATAAAACAGCATACCTGAAAATATCCAGAAATGAAAAGGCAACATATAATTTGCAAAAAGGAGATAGCGAAGGATTTGTAAATTATCCTCTAAGCATTAAAGGAATTGTTTTTTCTGTGATTTTTATCGAAGATACAGGCCATGTAAATATTTCTTTCAGGTCTAAAGGAAATTTTGATGTGGGCATGTTTGCAAGAAAACACTTTGATGGTGGCGGGCATAAAAATGCAGCAGGTGGTGAATCCAAACAATCACTTTCTGAAGCAATAAATTTTTTTATTAACTTGTTACCTCAATACAAAGAGTCATTGAACCGTAATAATAAATAATAATTATGTATTCAATCTAAATTTAGAATAGAGCCTGAAAACTTAAAAACTCAATTAACTCAATTAACTTAAAAACTTAAAAATAAACAGATGAGATATTTACATATAATTTTAATTGCCCTGGTGTTTCTAATAGGATGCAAACAAAAAGACCCCCAAAAAACTCAACAAAAAAAGGTTTTTACAGAGCAGGAATATATAAAAGCAAATCGCTACATGGTTAATGAGCACAAAGAAATCATACAACGGTTTGTTGAACGGAAAAACTGGGATATGCATACAACCGGTTCAGGATTATGGTATATGATCTATGAAAACGGAACAGGAGATAAAGTAGATAAAGAAACTATGGTTCAGGTTGATTATGAACTGAAGCTTTTGGATGGAACCGTATGTTATTCAACAAAAACAACAGGCCCCCAATGGTTTACTATTGGAAAAGGGAGAGCAGAACCCGGCCTGGAAGAAGGGGTATTGATGTTAAGAGAAGGGGCTAAGGCCCGGTTTATTTTGCCTCCTCATTTGGCACACGGACTTCCGGGAGACCTGAAAAAAATTCCGCCTTATTCTATTGTTTTATATGAAACCGAAATTCTCGACGTAAAAAAATCATCTGAATGAAACAAAATTTATTATATTATTGCTTGTTATTTAGCATAGTTTGTTTTACTTGTAAAGAAAAATCAAAATATCCGGGTTATGCAAAATTAGAACACGGGATTTATTATCAATTGGTTAAAATTGGTAAAGACACAGTAAAACCTCATTATGGAGATTATATTACAACTACTGTTACATATAAAACATTGGATGATTCGGTTTTTTTTCATGGAAAAAGGCGATTTCAGCTTGCAGAGCCAAAAGAAAAAGGGGGGATCGAAGAGTGTTTTTTACTGCTTTCAGAAGGAGATAAAGCCAATTATATCCTTTCTGCAGATAAATTTTTTTCAGGTACATTGGGTTCCAAACCACCTGATAGTTTGCGGAACAGGGATATGAAAATTGCTGTTGTAATGGAAGATATTCAAACAATAGAGGAGTATCAAAAAGAAAAGGAAGCCTTTTTAAATTGGATTGAGGATTTTGCCCGGTATGAACAAACAATTCTCAGACAGTATGTTGAAGAAAAAGAAATAAATGCCAAACCAACCCCTTCAGGCCTGTATCATATTGTAATTCATAAAGGAAATAATAAAAAGGTCGAAAAATATGATACACTTATTTTTCATTATGGAGGGAAATTTTTAAATGGCAAATATTTTGATTCTACCAAAGACCGTAATGAACCCTTTCAATTGATATATGGTTACGAGTGGCAAGTGATAAAAGGGTTGGAAGAAGGACTCGGGCTTATGAAAGAAGGTGAAAAAGCATTGTTTATTCTTCCTTCTGATCTTGCATTTGGAAAGACAGGGTCTTCTTCAGGGGTTATCCCGCCATGTACTTCACTGATATATGAAGTGGAGCTTATAGAGATACGGAAAGCAGATAAATGATTAAAAACTATCCATTAATTCCTGCAATTTTTTCCCATTTCGTTTTCGTTTAAACAGGGGTGTTTGTTCATCAAAATATGGTTCAAGGTAATCTTCAAATGTTTTAACTCCTTCTTTTTTGTAAAAAATTCCCAAGGGAAGTTTTTCTTTTTCCAGCGTTTTTGCAAAAGCCTGTTCTATGTCGGAAATGTCATGATCATCGCCTAAATGATATGTATGCTCTTTAAACCAGTTATGATCATTCACTTTATTGAACGAGACACACGGATGAAAGACATCCACCAAAGCATACCCTCTATGGCGAATAGCTTCGACAAGGACTTTTTGCAGCAATTCTTTGTCATTGGAATAAGCACGGGCAACAAATGTTACTCCGTGTGCTAAAGCAATGCCTAAAGGATTTTCAGGCTCAAGGTGAACTCCATTGATTTGCAAAGGAGTTTTAAACCCTTTTTGGCTTGTAGGCGAGGCTTGTCCTTTGGTCAATCCATACACCATGTTATTGTGTACAATATTAGTGATGTTGGGATTACGACGGATGGTATGCAAAAAATGATTTCCGCCTTCACCATACATGTCGCCATCACCGCCTTCTGCTATTACAGTTAGTTCGGGGTTGGATGCCTTTATTGCGGTGGCTACAGGAAGAGCCCTTCCGTGCAATCCATTGAAATAATGTATGTTTAGGTATTGAGGTAATTTTGCAGCCTGGCCAATGCCCGAAACAAAAACAATGTTTTGCTGGTCAATGTTGATTTCTCCCAGTGCTTCTTTTATATTCCGAAGAATCATAAAATTACCGCATCCCGGGCACCATGCTACATCCATGTTTTCTTTGTATTCAAATTGATTGCTCATTGGTTAATCTCCTATTTTTTTGATAATGGTTTCAACAGAAAAGGGCATGCCATTGTATTGAAGTACTTTTTCGTCAATATCCAGACCCGTATGCATTTTAATAATATTGGCAAATTGACCCGTTGCATTGTTTTCAACCACAATTGATTTTTTAGCTTTTTGTATCAGTGAAGCAGTGCTTTCAGGCAATGGGCATACTTGTTTGAAATATGCAAAAGCAATATCATTGTTGTCAATTGTTTCGATGGCTTCTTTTATAACACCATATGTTGATCCCCATCCAATGATTAATGTTTTATAGTTTTTAGCTCCAATGATTTCGGGGGGGATTACTTCTTTTTCAATTTCTTTTTGCTTATTAAATCGTTTATCTACCATATTGATTCTGGTGTCAAAATCTTCTGTGATACGGCCGTATTCATCATGCTCATCGCTGTCTACACACACATATCCTTCTCCGTATCCGGGGATACCTCTTTTACTGATGCCGTTTTTTGTCAATTCGTATGTTTTATGGCCTTTATTTGTTTTATTGATATGGTATTCATTTTTTAATTCACTCATTTTTAATTTTGGTGCTAAAAAATGAGAATCAAGCAAGTATTGGTCAGTTAAAATGATTACAGGCACCTGGTATTTGTCAGCCAAATTAAAAGCTTTGTGTGTTAGTTCAATAGCATCATTAACATGGCCGGGTGTAAGAATGATCCGGGGGAATTCTCCGTGTCCGGCATACCATGCCAATGCCAGATCGCCTTGTTCGGTACGTGTAGGAAGGCCTGTGCCAGGCCCCGGGCGTTGTGCAAGATGGATAACAGTAGGTATTTCTGTGATACCGGAAAGACTGAAACCTTCCTGCATGAGTGCAAAACCACCACCTGATGTGGTAGCTATGCCACGTGCACCGGCATACCAGGCACCTAATGACATGTTAATGGCTGATATTTCGTCTTCAGCCTGCTCAACAACAACTTCAAATTGTTCGGCATGCTTTTCTAAAAAAATAAGTACTCCTGTTGAAGGTGACATTGGATAAGACGAGATGAAATTACATCCTCCTGCCAGGGCACCGACTCCAACCGCTTGTGAGCCGGTTAACACAGCGTGTTTTTTGATGTCATCAAATGCTTTGGGTGTAAAATCAATATTAATTTTTTCTCCTTCTTTATAACCTGCATCTAAAGCAGCAATATTGTTATTGACAATTTCTTCGCCTTTTGGGCTGAATTTATTTTTTAATGTATCTTTTTCTTTGTCAGAATCCATTTTTAACATGCCAAGAATTAAACCAAAAGTAACAGTATTGGTTAATATTTTTCCTCCATTATCTTTGGCTATTTGATTGATGGGTATCTCCTTTACATTATATTGCTTCTTGTATTCATCTTCAATATTATCGGATTCACCAATGATTATCGAATCTTTGGATAACCTGTCAACCATCCGGTATATGGATTTCCTGTTGAGCACGATTAATACATCAATTTTTTCACAATATCCTTGTATTGTTTTGTCACCAATCCTGATCTCTGTTGTATTGTTGCCTCCCCGAATCCGCGACATGACTTCACTGGTGCTGATAAAATGATGCCCGGCGTTCCGCAATGCATGAATGATGAATTGTTCCAGCGTTTTTATGCCTTGCCCGGCCTGGCCAGATAAGACTATTGATATGTCTTTCATTTGTTTGTGATTAAGTTGATTAAGTTGATTGGGTTGATTGAGTTGATAAGTTTATATGGTTATAATAATATTAGTCTACCGGATATGTATTGACCAATTCATCGGCTTTTTTCATGAGCATGCCGACATATTGGGCTCGTTTGTAAATAAATGGATCTGAGATTTTTTTATTGGATAGCTTGCCCCTGAACTGGTCAAGAGATGAATAATTGTGTTGAGTCATCCAATTATTTAATTCGGAGATGATCCAGCTAATCTTTTCGATTTTGTTTTTATAAAGAGTGCTGACAACCTGTACACAATCTGCTCCTGCCAGAATCATTTTTACCACATCACTCCCGTTGAAAATACCACTGCTGCTGCATATATTCCCTTTTATATTGCCATAAATTAGTCCTGTATACCTTAAAGGAAGCCGTATAGTTTCTTTGTTGCTTAGATTAAAAGGAGTGATGTGTTGTTCTTCTTCAGGATTGATATCCGGTTGAAAAAAACGGTTGAATATCACAAATCCGTCAACTCCTGTTTCATCCATCTTGGAGATTATATTCATAAGATTTGTGTAAAAAGGGCTTAGTTTGACAGAAACCGGGATTTTAACGGCTGACTTTATTTCCCGGAGCAATTCAATTTGTTCTTCTTCCAGTATCCTCCCTTCTAAGTTCATGCTTTTTGGAACAGCGAAAAAATTTAACTCCAGAGCATCAACTCCAACTTCTTCAATCTTCTTTGCATAATCTATCCACGTTTCTTTATAAACGGCATTCAGACTTGCAATTAAAGGAATGTTGATGTGTTTTTTTGCCTTTTTAAGATTAAACAGGTGTTCATCTGGCCCTGAATGTTTTAAAGACGGATGTTGTGTGATCATTTCTGCATGCAAATCGTCATAATGAGTGAGGCCTTCTTCAAATTCTATATTTTCTAATTGTATTTGTTCCTCAAACAACGATTTATAGACTATTGCAGCTGCTCCCTGGGCTTCACAGCGTTTAAGATTATCCAGGTCCGTGATCATGTTATTTGCTCCTACAATTATAGGATTCTGTAATTGTAGCCCTAAGTAATTTGTTGATAGATTGTTCATAATTATTAGTTTTTAAATATTGAATTACAAAAATAATGCCTGAATTAACAGGCAGTTAAAAATTGAGAAAAAAAACAATTAATATTAGTGTCATGTCACACCTGATATAACGCCCCAAGTTTCGATCTTATTCGTTTTTTCTTCATGAAAAAAAGACTCACGTAGCTATGGCTATGCTTACTTTTTTTCATTTTTAAAAATTCAAATAATTCCTTCAACTTAACCGTCATCTCAGGTGTGACATGACACTAGAAGAATACTTCATAAATCAATAATTACAGGCATAAAAATTATAAATCCTGCCAATGATTTATCGCTAAACATTCATATCCTGCAAGACTTTAAGTGTTTTCATCTCAAATAATGTATTTAAATGATATTGGTAATACCGGATGATTTGATTTGCCAGTTCATTACGTTGGTGATGGTTTAACTGAATTAAGTGCATCGTATCAAATTCTGAAACCATCAAATGGCTCCATATTCTGCTAAGCTGTATATTTAATTGTTCCGGTTGATGCATTGGAAAAGATTCAAACCGTCCGTTTTTTAAATTGAAATAAGGAGAAGATTCAGAATAATTTGTGCCGGGTGTAATGCCCAAATGTTTGGTTAATTTTAGTAAAAATATAAGGTGAAAATTTGCTTTCCCATCAATATCATCATCTAACATCTCAATAGCATGCTCAAGGAAGTTAAACATGTTGTGGTCAGGAGCTTCTTCTTTTAATAATTGATAAAGGACTTCTGATAAAAAAAATGTGATAGATTGTTTTACCATATCATAAGGGATTGTCTGAGGGAGCAAATGATATTTGGCTTCTTTGATGCGTTGTAGATTGTTTCTGGTTTTAATATATGCTTCAAGAGATAATAATGATAATGGCCGGAATAGATTGAATTTAAAAGTAGATCGCTTTTTCCTGACCGAATTGATTATGAAAGATTGCCTCCCAAATTTTTCCGTATAAAGGGTGGCAAGCAGACTGCTTTCTTTGTATTTGATGTGATGAAGTACAATTCCCTTTGTCTTGACAAGCATGTTGAATTTTTTGACTCTATTTTAATAAATGGTTGATAAATTTAAATTTGAATTTGGGATTTTGAACTTAATCTCCGTGTTCAATATCAAAGATAGTTATTTTTTAGGTTCTACTACCATTTTTGGGGAAGTTGATTCTGAGTATCCAGAATTCGGTATGGTTTTATTATAAGCTTCAATGATTTTTCTGTCTTCTGACTTCTGACTGTCTGTTGATGCCTGAATAAGGTTGACCACTATTTGTCAATTATCAACTAAAATTGCAGTAGTACCTTTTTTTCAAATCAATCGGGATTTAGAACAGAGCCGGTAATAATAAAAATTTTCATTGAAAGTCTATAAGAATTTAAAATATTTAATTTTGCAGCTATTAATTTTGTGCATATTGAATCAAATATTTTTATCCTTAGGCAGTAACCTTGGCAACAGGGAAGCAAATCTTTCCCGGGCAGAAAGAGACATCGAACGATTTGCCGGAACAATTATTCAACGATCCGGTACTTATGAATCTGAACCCTGGGGGTTTGAAAGTGAACATGTTTTTTTAAACAATGTCATTGAAATTTCTTCAGTTTATCCTCCTGAGAAATTACTGGAAATCATACACTCTATTGAACGAACGATTGGACGGAAACAGAAAACAATATCAGGGTATGCATCACGGATCATTGATATAGATATATTATTGTATAATCAGTTGATTATTGATCAACCAACCCTGAAAATACCTCATCAATACCTTCATAAACGAAAATTTGTATTGATTCCTCTTGCTGAAATTGTACCCGGCCAGGTTCATCCGGTGTTTAAAAAAAGTATTATGGATTTACTAAAATCCTGTGATGACCAGGGTGAAGTGAAAAAATATAAATGAGCAATTTTGGGGTAAGTGTAATGAAGCCTGCCCCGTAAGGAAGGATGATGTTATCGGGGTTAGCGGTTATTATGGACAAACACGAATTACAACTTTTCATTGTATCTTTACGTTAGGTTAATAATATAATGATTTTTTCTCTATAATATTATGTACAAACAGTCTCATCCTTTTTTATTGTTTTTATTATCAAAAATAAGGGTTTATTACTTCATCATTATATTGGCCCCGGTTTTAACCACTTCGTGTATCAAAGAGTATGAACCACCTAAATGGGAAGTAGATGCATTGACCCCGGTCTTTTATTCGTCATTGAATATTTATGATATCATCAATGATACAAGTGTGACAAGTGAAAATGATGACACAGTGTCCATTGTTTTTCAGGAAAAATTAGCAGAAATTACCATTGACACTTTGATTCAAATGGATGTTAAGCCGTTTCGGCGCAATGTTAAATTAGATAGTATCCATTTGAACAAACAAACAGTTCAGAATACGATATTTCTTGGTGAAATTATAGAAGACCAGGGTATGACAGGACTGATACCAGATGGGTCTACATTATTTTTTGATATATCCAGTTTTAATGTAGATTTAGCTCCTGACACAGTAGATGCCTCTGAATATTTTCATGTTATTACACTTGAAAAGGGTATGCTTTTGGTTACCATCATTAATGAACTTCCTGCTGAGATACAAAACATAGATTACAGTATTACAAATTTGAATAACGGGGATACTATTCATTCCGGTACTTTCCCCCAGATACCTGCACATTCAATGGTAATGGATTCAGCTGATCTTTCAGGAAAAGTTGTTGAAGGAAAAATGTTGGTTCATTTTGGACAAATAACAGTTGGTGAAATTCCTGCCGGAACGCAAATTGATTACAGTGATTCATTGTCAATCAAAGCAGAGATTAAAGATATGAAGATACATTCTGCCGAAGCTGTATTTCCGGCACAGACAATCATTAATCATAAAAACGTGGTATTCCTTGAAGGCATGGTTGACACAACCCGCGACGACACCATCAAACTCGTAGAGGCTGATATTCGCGAGGGGCTCCTTAGGATTCAGGTTATTAGCACGATAGACCAGGAATCATATTTTACGTATAGGATACCCGGGGCGACCAGGTTTGGTGTGCCATTCGAAAAAAATATGACAGTGCCCCCGGCACCTCCTGGCAGCAGTATTGAACAAATATTTACCTATGATTTTGATAATTATCATTTTGACCTTACGGGTAAAACCGGACAGGATACTGTGAATGCTTTTTATAATGAGTTGATTGGTGAAATTGATTCCATCGGGCGGCATGTGTTTTTGTCTTTGGAAGACAGTGTGAAAGTGGTTGTAGAGATGCTGGAAATTAAGCCATCTTATGCCGGAGGGTATTTAGGGCAGCAGGACTTTATGATTGGCCCCGATTCTACATCATTTGATGTATTTCATTATTTTAATATAGACAGTTTAGGATTAAAAGGTACCCGTATTGATTTGGTTGTGGAAAATGGAATTGGGATGGAAGGCCGGCTACAAATCAATACAATAACTGCAATAAATTCAAAATCAGGTGGAATTCAACAACTTGACCTTTCTTCTGTTCCAAATCCTTTTGCTGTTGAGAGCGCTACGGATCATCCCCTTCAACCAACTACCACTACATTCGGATTAGATGATAACAATTCCAATATCAGTGAATTAATAAGCCTGCTGCCCGACAAGTTTTATTATGATTTTGGGGTACTCACAAATCCTGAGGGGCCAACGGGTAACCTCGACAATTTTGCACGCTCTGAAAAGGGATTGAATACGTTTTTAAAAGCCGTGATCCCATTGAATATTAAAGCCAGTAACCTGACTCTCTCAGATACAATTGGATTTAATAAAGGAAATATTGAAAAGCCGGAAGACATTCGTGACGGAGAACTTAAATTTATAATTGACAATGGATTTCCTCTTGACGTGAGCCTTGTTTTTCATTTCATGGATGAAGACGGGAGCGTATTTGATACATTATCAACTACATCTTATGTAGCGGCAGCAAGCGTGGATTCTGAATTACGCGTAATTGAATCCAGAAAATCAACATTGAGCTACTTTATTCCCGAAAAGAGAATGGCATCATTATTAGCCGCTAAACAAATTATTGTAAAAGCATATTTTAATACAATACCGCGGGGAAAACATTTGCAAATATTTGATGATTATTTTATTAACATAAAATGTGTCGGGGATTTTATATATGCTATAGAAAATTAGTGTTTGTCCATAATGTCAAGTGTTTGGAACATATGCCCGAATTCAACAGTATAATATTTACTTGTAAAACCAATAATACATTCATTATATGTCCAGAAGATTATTTTTCTTGTGTTTTAGTAGTCTGTACTTTTTTCCTTTGTTTGCCCAACAATCAGACAACTCATCTTTTCTTTCATTTCCAATGTATAATCTTCATGATTACAACCATTCTGTTTATACTTATATCCAATACAATGTTAATTCCAATGCCATAACAAATTCCTTTATTAACGGGGCGTTTGGGAAAGGACTGATTACTGAACAAGAAAAACAGGATGTGATTAATAAATTAAATTCGTCTAATCGCCTGGGGTATCAACTGGATTTTGGAATGAAATATAAAACAAATTCATTATTCGAGCGTATGACCTTTATTGCCGGGTGGGAATATAAAGATTTTTTTCATGCAGGATTTAATCAATATGCCTTTGAATTACTATTTAAAGGAAATAAACATTTGGCGGGGAAAAATGCAACCTTAACACCTTTCAATTTTACCTATTTTGAATATGAGAAAATTTTTGGCGGAATTGAGATGTGGATGTCAGAAAAACGTTATCGTGCAGGTGGTACATTGTCCTTGATTAAAGGTTCTGATTTTCAGTCGGGAGAAATAAAAAGCGGATCTTTTTACACATCATCTTCCGGTGATAGTCTTTATATTAATACACGTTCTGTTTTGAAAATGAATCAAAGTACTAACCAACGATTGAAGAATTTTAGTGGTTATGGAGCGGCGGTTGATATTCATTTTTCATTTCATCCCGATAATCCACGAGATGGTTATTTCCTGGAGATCATGGACATTGGTATGATCCACTGGAATAATGTCGAGAGCATTACAATAGACGATGAAGATTCGTTTACAGGGAAAGAGATAGACAATTTATTCTCAACAACTGACACGCTTATTTCAGATTTTAAAATAGACAGCCTGGAGAATATTTTGGAAACGGACATACATGATAGCAAAGTGAATTATATGTTGCCGGGAGTATTTCATGTATTTTACAGGAAACAGTTGTATCCATGGCTTACATTCATAGGAGGAGCAAAAGCAATAATCCATGCAAATTATTTTCCTAAGGTTTATCTGGCTCCTGTTTTTAAACTTCCTTATGATATTGCTGTCAGGCCATTATTTTCTTACGGAGGATATGGGAATGTTGATATTGGTATTCATGCATCCAGGGTTTTTTATGGGCGTTATTTTTTGGGCATTACATCCTATTACCTGGAGGATTTAATTGCCCCTGCAACCACAACAGGACAGGGGATCGGATTTTATGGATGTGTGTTATTTTAATGTTTTTGTGTTCTTTTTCTTTTTTTCTTATTTGCCTTATTTTCTTTATTTGCCTTATCAAGGCTTATAGGGCGGCCTTTGAATTTTTTATTCTGCAGTGCATCCAACACATGATCAGTATATGTTTCTTCTATTTCAAAAAAAGAAAATGTATCTTTAATATCTATATCACCAATTTTAATGTTTTTGTTTTTTGTGGAGTCATTGATTATACCAATGATGTTTTGAGGCTTTAAACCATCTTTTTTGCCGGCATTCATAAATAAACGATCAAACCCGGATACCTCTGTTGATTTGAATTTATTGTTCTTTTTTTTATTGTTTCTTTTTGAATGTTCAGGTTCATTGCCATCATTTAATTCTTTTGCATTTTTGTAATATTCTATGAACCGGTTGAATTCAAGAGAAACAAAATGTTTGATGATTTGTTCTTTGGTTAGCCATTCGAGTTTTTTATTGACTGTATCCATGAAAGGAGCTATTTGATTTTCATTAACATCTACATGTTCCATTTTATCAATCAGGTTAAAAAGCTGTTTTTTACAGATATCATCTCCTGAAGGAATGTTTTCTTTTATGAATTTTTTGCCAATATTTTTTTCTATAGATGGTATTTTGCTTTTTTCACGGTAATTAACAATTGAAATAGCGATACCGGTTTTTCCTGCACGTCCTGTCCGTCCTGTCCGGTGTGTATATACTTCAATATCATCGGGGAGATTATAATTCACCACATGTGATATATCTTCTACATCAATTCCACGTGCAGCAACATCGGTAGCCACCAGTAATTGTAAATTCCTTTTTCTGAATCGGTTCATTACATGGTCGCGCTGTACCTGGGATAGTTCACCATGAAGTGCATCAGCATTGTATTTGTCTTTTATTAATTTTTCGGCTACTTCTTTTGTTTCAGCACGTGTTCTGCAAAAGACAATGCCATATATTCCCGGATTAAAATCAACAACCCGTTTGAGTGCTAAGTAGCGGTCGCGTGCATGTACCTGGTAATAAATATGCCGGACATTTTCGGCCCCTTTCTTATAGCTTCCGGCTGTAACTTCTGTGTGGTTATGCAAGAATTTTTTTGCAATACTGGCTACTTCAGGAGGCATGGTTGCAGAAAACATTAAGGTTCTTTTGGCTTTTGGCGTGCTTTGAAGGATACCTTCCAATTCATCCCTGAATCCCATATTGAGCATCTCATCGGCCTCATCTAATACAAGCGTCTTAATCTGTGAAATATCTGCCGCTTTCCGTTTCAATATATCCAGCATCCTTCCCGGCGTGGCAACAACAACATGAGCGCCTTTGTTTAAAGACCTGATTTGTGAATCAATCTTTGCTCCACCATATACTGCAGTTACATGGAATTGGCCTGTATGTTTTGAGAAATTTTTTAAATCTTTTGATATTTGAACGCATAATTCACGGGTAGGAGCCAATATCAGCGCCTGAGTTATGTTTTTTGAAAGATTGGTTTGCTCAATGATAGGAATTCCGAATGCAGCTGTTTTTCCAGTGCCGGTTTGTGCAATACCCACAATATCATTTTCTGTTTGAAATATTATAGGGATAATTTTTTCCTGAATAGGAGTAGGGATTTTAAATCCAAGTTCTTCAATGCTTTTTAACATGTTGTCTGACAAGCCCATTGTATTGAAGGCTTGTGAAGTTGATAAGGGTTCTGTTGGTGAAGGCATGTAATAATGAAATAATTTAAATTAAAAGATGTAGTTGAAAATTAATTCCTGAATTATAAAAATTTATATTAAAAATAATTCAAGCTAAACGATTTTAAACTGATGCAAAATTAACTTAATATTTTGAATGATTCGTTATTTTATTAAAATTATAATTAGTGTCCGTAAATAAAGTCATGTGTTTGGATCATAATGTTCGGTAA